>SKVE01000247.1 GCA_007129635.1 Planctomycetaceae bacterium | reverse complement strand
GTCCAGTACCGTGGGCGTGAAATCGTTCAGATAGTTCGCCGACAAACGCACCGGATTCGATCCATCTCGGTCCATGCGGTACAACACGCCGACCGGCGAATTCCAGCAATACGCGTACGCACTGGTTCTGGTCGACAAAAACGCGATCTCCCCATCGGGCAACCAGCACGGATTGAAGTTGTAATTCGCTCCGTCGGTCAATTGGACCAGGCCGGTTCCATCGACGTTCATGCGATAGATGTGGTACGTTTCCGACTCGGTCCGCCGCCAACTGAACAGGATCTCGCGACCGTCGTACGAGAGGCTTAGATCCAGCAACTGGCCATCCTGGGCATCGAACAGGCGTTCCCGTTCCCCGTGCGAATACCAGCGGTACAGGCCGCCGCCGGGCCGAAAATCTTCATTGTGGTACGTGTAGACGTGCGAGGGCCGTAGCGACTGTCGCTCGATCACCAACAGGCTGTCAAAGCCCAGTTCGCCGGACCGGATCTTGTCGACCAGCGGCTGCGATTGGGTGATATCCAAATGGCCATCCGGCGTGATAAACGCCCCCAAAGTCGCCGGGTCGGGCGATGCAGCAAAGATCCGGATCTCCGAAGCACCGGGGTTGGGGCCCGAATCGGCGATTGGGAATCGCAGCGTGAGGGTTTTTGTTCGGATCGGCCGAGCCAGCGTGATCCGTTGCGGTCCATGGCCGGGACGCAGATCGGCTTGGGCCACGATCGGCTGGTCCGGGTCCACCAGGATTTCGACTTTCAGGAAGTTTTCGTCCCACAACCAGGCGGTTCGTCCGTAATAGATGATCTCGCCGATCGTCACCGGCTCGGGCCAAGAGTAAGACAGCCATGCGCCGGCGGCTTGGGATTGAGGCACACACCAAGCCCTGCCCAGATCGGATCGGGATCCCGGTTCTGGAATTCGACCGTTGGCCGTGAATCGACCTGCGTACCGCTCGCTGTGCCGTCCGCTTTCGGTGATGACGGCATCGGGTGCCAGATTTCGCAGTTCGGCGGCGAATGCTCCGATGGGCATCGCAGCCAACCACACCAGTCCCCCGATTACCGCTGCCCGAGCCACTGAATTCCAAGCGTCCACCATCGCAACCTCCACCACTGGACAAGCGTTCCAACGGAACGCACCCTGCTCGAACACACGTTCAAGCATTCATTATGTCAGTGTAAACCGGACTTTGACAAGAGTCCAGACAGATCACGAGACGCTTGCAGGCGGCGAAACGTTGTGTTAAGCTAGGGGCTGGTCGATGATCCATGCCGGCCGAGATCATCCACCTTAGGGTTGTCCCCACCGTACACCACGGGCCGGTCCCCGCCTTAACCCCTTGATAGGCTTGTTGAATCAAACTCAATATTCTTCCGGCACGTCACGGACCTCATTGCTGTCTGGCGTGACGGAATATTCAGTGGGAGTGATCCGATGCGGAAGAAAGGCAAACGTGGGGAACACGCTTGTTCGTACGCGATCCCGCGAGCCGAATGGCTTCCTCCAGAATCCAGCCCGAACAATCACACAAGCCAGTTGATCCTCTCGGAAGCCCAGGAGGGATCAGGACCATTGTGCATCGTGGGCCGCGAGGTGCAACTGGTCTGGTATGCGACCGAGCGGGACCGGGTCAAGCAGCGTCGCGGGAAGCTGGTCGCCGTGCTCGAATTCAAGGATTGCTACCGGCAACGAGACCCCAACGGCGACTGCTACCACTTTTCGGCCGTTTTGATGGAAGATATCAGTGGCGAATATCGCGAGTGGCTGGGGCACCAGCAGCATCGAGGTCGGCCTTTTGGCGAGCATGCGGATGTGCTGGAGACGGCGGTCAGGTTCGCGGTGGTCTCACCGGCTGGGACCGAACAGGCGGCGGCTCTGGAAGTGGCCGGGCCGCAACCGTTTTCGATCCATCATCCGAAGCTGGACGAGCTGAGCAGCCCGCAACTGGACATCATTTTTGACGTGATGAGTTTCCTATACCAGAGCATCCCCGGCATGGAAATGATGAGCGAGCTTTGCGCCGACTCGGATTCCGGTCACCAGTGTTCTTCGGCTGATTTCCCGCCCTCGATGCGCGCCCTTCACCACGCGGCGTCCTAAAGTGTGTTGTCGGTCCCAGCCTCAATCCTCAAATACCGGAGTTATCGCATATTCGCCCCTGGGACGTCGCATTCGGTGGTCCTCATTCGTTTGGTAGCCGGGCGAACCAGGCTTCCGAACGTCCCTGAGGATTCTTTCCCTGGCCTACCAGGGAAAGGCCATCGTAAGAGAGAGAACTGCCGCGTTGAAGCCACCAGCCGCCGGGATTTGCACCGGCTCGAGCCAAAACGTCGGCCAGGCCGCGCATGCCATGTTCGGTATCCCAAACAAAGGCAATCTGGCGGATGTTTTGCTGTTCTCGAAAGAAACATGTACCCGCGATGATTTGTCCGTCGCCTGAAATCGTAAGAGCTTTGCTATGTTGACAGCCTGGCAAGGTACCGAGCAGAGTGACCTGACCATCTTCCCAGCGAAAAGCGATGCCGCTGTTGCGCTCGACCGAATCGTAGAAATGCTTGCCAAGTGGCCAGCGAAGGCCGACAATCACTTGCCCCTCGTCAGAAATATCGAAGGGCCACCAGTTGTACCCGGCCTCCAACCCGGGCAGCACCTGGACGCCATCGTGACTGAAGATCAGAGGTCTCGCGTCGGTAATGCTCTCCGAATCCAGGTAACGCTGTCTGCCTGACACCGTGCTGAGTGTGTTGAAAGCGCATCCGAGGATCACGCCTCCGCTCGAAGCAATCGCCACAGCCTCGGCGTGTTGATGGCCTTCGGGGGACGCCGGGAGGAATTCCGTGGTACCGTTGCTCCATCGCAAAGCTCTCCAGTGGTCCTCGGCCCAATGCCGTCCCACCGCGACGGTCCCGTTCTGCGAAAGATCCTCGATGTGAGACCAAGCCGGCGCCATCGATTGCCATTCGCCCGGTCGGGTCCAGATCCTGGCTTGCCAGCCCTCTTCCCCGCCTGAACCACCCAACACACGACCATCGTTCGAGACGCAAGTCGCTTGGCAGTTGTCTTGAAATGGCGAGCCTTCCAACGAGCGAAGTCCGCCCGCTCGCGACCAGAGAAACGGCTCGAAGCCCCGTGCTGCGAAACTGTGACCGACGGCGAACCGGCCGTTTGCCGAGATGCCGCCTACAATGCTCCTATATTCTCCACCGGGCAGGTCTCCAAGTCCCCGGAATTCGGCCGTTGCCGTCCGGAGGACTCGCAGGCCACTGGGATTCGGGTCGGTCCCGGAGGCCCAAACCTGCGCGTCGTAAACGACCGTCTGGGCGAAGTGGCGACCGGGCGAGCATACTAACTGCCGACCCGTGTGATCGAAAACGATTTTCCTCACGCTCCGAGCCTCGGGCAGAAGCGAACCCAGCGGTTGCCCCGTAGCGGTATGCCACAGCCGCACCTGACCGTCGTCAGCCGCTGTAGCAATCGTCTTTCCATCCGGGCTACAGGCGACCGAGCGTACCCAGTCTCGGTGCGCCACGATCGAATACAGCAGCTCGCCCGTCGCGACGCGCCAGACCTTCAGGATCCGATCGTGGCCGACCGTGGCCAACAACTGGCCCGTCGGGTGGAAAGCCAATCCGGAAAGCGTGTTGGAATGCCCTACCAGCACTCGCGGTTCGCCATCAACATGTAACTCGAACAACCGCACGTCGTTCTGGTGACCAGCAGCCAGAAGCCGCTCGTCTGGCGAGAAGGCGAGGTCGTCGCACTGCAATGCCGGGAAATATCGCACCGATCGTGAACCGTCCCGTTGGTACACCAGCACCAACTCGCGGTCGGTGTTATCGGTGAACGCGACCCAGCGACCCGTGTGCGAAACTGCCAGTCGGTGTGGGTCGAGCCGATCGTCGATGCTCCAGGTTTCGACCACCTGTTGCGACTCCAGGTCGAACAGCGCAATCTGGCCGACGCGGGCGGCCGCCAAGTAACGCCCGTCCGCCGAACATTCCACCAGCCGCCAGGGTGGGTCGGTCGCGCCAAACGCATCGACCAATCGACGTGCTTGCAAGTCCCACACCGAAATGGCATATCCGGCAGCGTACAGGCGATGCTTCCCGCCGACCGTCACATCGGATCGCTGAACATCATTCACCAGGGGCCACTGCGTGGCCTGCAAATCTGGCGTCCACACGCGTACCGCGCCGTCACGTCCCCCCGAAACCAGGCTCTTGCCATCCGCGGTTGCCGTCAGTGCCACGGCACGGTCCTGGTGGGCCACCCAGCGGCGCGAAGGTTCGTTGATGCGGCTGCTGTCCG
>SKVE01000283.1 GCA_007129635.1 Planctomycetaceae bacterium | reverse complement strand
GTAACACCCGCCTCGCGCGCGTCCAGACGCCACAAGCCGATCGTGTACGCATCGGCCGTGAGCGGTCCGGCCGGAATCCCCTGGATCGCGCGAGCGATGTGCGAAATGCGGACCTCAGCAATCGCCCCACCACAACCGATTCCACCCTCGGAGAGCTCGCCCAGCGAGAGCGGCCCGGCCTGAGTGACCAGTTCCGCCGGGCGGGTGATCGGTTGATCCACAACCTGCTGCCCATCGACGTACAACCGCACGCGATCGGCCTCGATCACGGCCGCCAGATACCGCCACTGACCGTCGACCACATCGACGCCTGAGCGAATCTCCGACGGCTGATAGCCGGGCATGTACAGTGCAAGTTCGCCGCTCTTGCGATACGTGTAGAACTCCCAGTGCGTCGAAGAACTCTTGGGCTCATGAGCCACGAGGATGTTCCAGTCCCGTCCGTCAAGCCGGGCCCAGCACTCGATCGTCAGCGGCCGAGCGCGGTAGACCTCGCCCCCTTCGGCTTTCGCCACCAGGCGGCGAGCGTCAAGGTACTCGGCGAAGCGGTCCTCCGTGCCTTCTTCCCCGAGGCCCGCCAGCGGACTGCCAAGGACCAAAGCAGCGGCGGCGAGCAAGCGAACGAAAACGAGCGGGACCGAATTCGGCGACAGATCTTTGCACATGTTTCTATCAGAGCCTTTCTTGTCCGTGATGTCGCTGGAACATGCTGCTGATCGCAATTTTGAACTCCAGCCAGCGAGATTGCAACCGATCGGTGACGACATCACGGATGCTCGGTAGCCTCGATCGCAGGAAACGTGACGCGAATGGTGGTTCCCTTGCCCAAGGGGCTTTTGATGCTCAGTTTTCCGCCCAAAACACGACAACGTTCCCGAATGCCTTCTACTCCGAAACGGTTTTTTGGAATCTCGTCTTGCTCGAAGCCCGTGCCCCAATCTCGGACTTCCAGGGTCACTTGATCGTCTTGCTGGGTGAGTTTCACAGAGACTCGATCACTCTGGCTGTGGCTGCACGCATTGGTCATCGCCTCCTGAGCGATGCGGAACAGCGAGTTCTCCAGAGTGGATTCCAAACGTTTGAAGTTGACGTGATGGTGGAATTCGATGATCGGCGAGTCGGGAAGCAAACGTAACTGAGCGGCCACATCCTCGAGGGCATCGACCAGCCCGAATTTGTCCAAAACGGGCGTCCGCAGCCGGTTCATGATTCGGCGAAGTTCCGCCGCGGCCCGCTGCAACGCGTCCACTCCCACTTGATGAGCGTTCTCGGCTCTTGGGTTACTGCCTTGGTCGGGCCGAGTACAATGAAAGTGCATCAGGGCACCCATCAGTTGTTGAGCCACGCCGTCGTGAAGATCGTAAGTGACCAGGCGGCGTTCGTGATCGCTGGCCAGCAGCATGCGGCGAAGTGCCTGTTGTTCGAACGTCAGTTTCGCCTCGCTTCGCTTCAGTTCGGTGATGTCGGTGATGATGGCAGCGGTGCGGAGCAGTTCGCCCTGGTCGTCACGGACCGGGAAGATCGAATGGATGGTGGGATGCATCTGGCCGTCTGAAAAGGCCATCATCTGCTCGCCCTGCCAGTACTGCCCGCGCCGCAGGGCAGGAATGATTTCCCTCTCGCGTCGCACCATGTAATCGGCAGGATAGTACGTCGAGACATGGTTGCCGATCACCTCTTCGGGACGCTGGGCACCGTAGAGTCGGGCCAGGAAGGGGTTCACGTAGACGATGTATCCGTCGAGATTGGCCATGCCGAAACCTTGGGTAGCCGCTTCGACGAACCGCCGGAAAATCGTCAGTTCTTCTTCGGTTCTCATCCGCTCGGTGATGTCCCGGTAGACCAACGTCATCGCTACGGGAGTCCCGGCGGCGTCTCGGATCAATGCGGACGAACTTTCGATGGCAAACGTGCTGCCGTCCTGTCGCAGGCCGGTATAGCGATTGTTTCTATGGATGCCCTCGTCAAGCAGGCGAGCTGCATTGGTTCGCAATCGTTCCCGGTCTTCCTCGACTACCAAATCGGGAACGCATCGCCCCACGAATTCATCGGGATGCTGGATACTGTGGTGCTGGGCGGCTTGTGGCGAGGCGAAAAGGATCCGTAGCTCAAGGTCGCTCAACACCACCGCGTCCGGGCTGGACTCGACCAGCGCGCGGTACTTGGCTTCGTTCTGTTGGAGGGCCTGTTCGGCCAGTCGCCGATCCTCCATCTCCGCCCGCAACCGTTCATTGGTTTCGGTTAGACGGGCCGTCCGTTTCAGCACCCTTTGCTCCAGGCGTTCGTTGAGTTGCTGGAGTTGTTGTTCAGCCCGCTTTCGGCCAGTGATATCGGCGATAAATCCTTCGATGGCCTGGAGTTCGCCGCTTTCGGAGAAGACCCCGACACCTTGCTCCCAGACCCATCTCTCGTCTCCGTTTGCTGTCCTGATCCGGTACTCGATCTGGAACCTTCTCCGTTCAGCCAGGGCTGCCTGAGTTTGCTCCCACACGGTCTGATGATCATCGGGATGGATCAGATCTCCATAGCTCAGGTCGCGATTCGCAGACAACTGCGACTCCGAATATCCAGTCAGTGAATGGCATCCACTGCTGACGAAATCCATTTTCCAATTCGGGTCGTTTTGGCACCGATATGCCATGCCGGGCAAATTGGACATCAACGTGGACAACCGGCGCTGGTTCTCATGAAGAGCAGATTGAACCTTTCGCTCTTCGGTAACATCGGTCATGATGCTCACGAATCCCGTGACTTCGCCCTCTGGGTTCCGCACGTAGTTCCAATCCACGCGGACATCGACGATCCCGCCTTGTTTGTGGACGTATTGTGTGAAGTATGGCGTTGGACGAGGCTGCTCGGTGGCCAGATGCCTGAAGTAGGCAGGTAAAGCATCCTTCTGAGGCCCAGGGGGCATGGGGTCCCAGACATGCATGCCCAACAATTCGTCGGCCGTGTGCCCGGTGATCGCCTCTTGGGACGGATTCACAAACGTGATGTGCCCCGCTACATCGCACTCGTGAACGCCATGCAAAGCCACCTGAAGAACGGCGGCTTCTCGGCGACATTTACCCAATTTGCCCGACTCGCTCTCATCAACAATGCGTTCTCGCAGTTCCATCAGCTCGGCGATCAACTCTTCCTTTGACTTGTCCTTGTCTCTATCCCTCATAATGGCCCTCAGCTTCGATATCACAACCCTCCCATTGTAGTACTGCACCGCTGGTTTTGGGAGGCGGCATTCTCAAATATCGATATTAGATATCAGGGACACACATAGTCTCTGGACAATTGGCCGGAATTTGGTAGATTTAAGCTGGGGCAGCGGTTTGACGGAGACCTTGAAGGAGATTGCTATGGCTCGTTTAGCTCGTGTGGAAGTTTTTTCTCCCGATGAAATTGCCATCGTACATGTATTAAATCGTACCGTGCGGAGATGTTTCCTGATGGGGGACGATCCGTTGACCGGCCAGAACTTCGATCACCGCAAAGTGTGGATGGAGGAGGAGTTGCAGCATCTGGCTGCGCATTTCGGCATCGATCTGCTCTGCTACGCCATCCTCTCGAATCACTTCCATTTAATACTCAGATCCCGCCCCGATGTAGTGGCTGCCTGGGATGATACCGAGGTGGCTCGACGTTGGCTGATGCTCTGCCCGAAACGCAAGACGGCAGACAAACGGCCGGAAGAGCCCAGCGAGTCGGAACTGGATACCATCCGACACGACCCGGCTCGTTTGCAGGAGATTCGTTCCCGGCTGAGCGATATCTCGTGGTGGATGCGGCTGTTGTCCCAAAAGATTGGCCGGATGGCCAATCAGGAGGACGGTGAAATCGGCAAATTCTGGCAGGCTCGGTACCGAGCCGTTCGTTTGCTGGATGAAACGGCCATTCTGGCCTGTGCGGCTTATGTAGACCTCAATCCGATCCGGGCGGCGATGGCCGAGACGATCGAGACCAGCGATTACACGTCGGCTCAGCAACGGGCTCTCGAGCTACGGAAATCACTCGCGGGTACTACTGCAGAGGACAAGGCAGCGAGTAACGACGGTCATGGATCCGGGAGGTTGGAGAATGGAAACAGGCCGCAGACGATGTCGTCTGCTACGCCGCCTTCCCAGCAAGCCATCAAACCGATCGCCAAGTCGCTGTGTCCGCTGATGCTGGATGAGGCGATTGGTGAGCTTGGGGCGTGTGTTCATCAAGCGGGCACCCGCGCGAGCGACAAGGGGTTTTTGCCGATGAGCGTGGCAGATTACTTGGCGCTTTTGGATTGGACGGCTCGTCAGATGCGGTCGGACAAACCGGGATCG
>SKVE01001008.1 GCA_007129635.1 Planctomycetaceae bacterium | reverse complement strand
TCAGGTGATCGCCGAACTGCGGCAGCAGGAGGGGATCGACAGTTCCCTTCCGGGCCATCCAACCGCCGCGGAACGGCCCGACGAACGACCGGCGAGATTGTCGACGATTTCCACCTCGGCCGCCAAGTCCGTTTCCAACGTCGAGAAAACGTCGACGGTGGCCGCTGCCGCCGACATGTCGGTCCTCGCCACCCAAACCCCGACGATTTCCGAAGGTTCGACGAGCCGTCCCTACTTTCAGTCGGTGGCCAGGTTGGGCATCCAGGCGGCTCAAGCGATCGAACACGCTCACCAAATGGGCATCGTTCACCGCGACATCAAGCCATCCAACCTGATGGTCAATGCTGCGGGGCACTTGTGGGTGACCGATTTTGGCCTGGCTCAGATCGAATCGGCGGCGGAGTTGACCATGACCGGCGACTTGTTGGGCACACTTCGTTACATGAGCCCCGAGCAAGCCCAAGGAGACCGTCGCGTGATGGGCTACCGCAGCGATATCTACTCGCTGGGCGCCACCCTTTACGAGTTGCTCACGCTACGACCTGTGGTCCTGGATCGGCAGCGAACCCAAGTCATCCGCGCGATTTTGGAGAGCGAGCCTAAGCCGCTGCGGTATTGGAACCGGTCCATCCCGCGCGACTTGGAGACGATCGTCCTGAAGTGCTTGCGGAAGCATCCGGCCGACCGCTACGCCACCGCGCGGGAACTGGGCGACGACTTGCAACGCTTTCTCGACGACCAGCCGATTCGCGCTCGCCGACCCACGGTTTTCGACCGCCTGGGCAAGTGGTCAAGGCGACACGCGGCCGGCTTGGCGGCGACAACGGTATTTGTCATCCTGCTGGCCGCGTCGCTGACCGTGGTCTCGATGCTATGGGCCCAAAAGGAACATGCCTCGCGGCTTGCGGCTGAAGAGGCTCGTGAAGCCGCCGAATTGGCCCGTGGGGCGGCGGAGACCGAACGGCTCCGTGCGGAGTCGAACTTGCAAATGGCCCTGCAGGTGATGGACTCGATCTATCTTCGCATTGCGGCCACCCAGCGCGATAGCTCGCCTTCTGAAGAAGCGGCCGAACATGCCGACGAAGCGGAGGCTGCGGGAAAGCCGGACCAGGGCGCCAGGCCAAGTGGCGGACTGCTGCATGGCTTGATGGACTTCTACGAACTCTTGGCTCAAGCGAATCAAGATTCCCCCGCATCCTTCGAATTGGTCGATTCCACCTACCGAAAAGTTGTCGGGATGCGTGAAGAGTTGGCCGCGAGCTTGCCGGACGCGACGGGTTACTACCGAGCGTTGGGAATCGCTTATGCGAACTGGGCCAGTTTCCTTCAGGGCGCCCAGCGGCACGAGCAGGCCGAGCGGCTGTACCGCGACGCGCTGGCGATGCAAAAGGCGCTGTCGGAGCGTTTTCCGGCCGTGCCCGAGTATCGCTGGGAGCTGGCCGAGACCCATCGCCGCTTGGCCGGCCTGCTGACGGCCACCGAACGCAAGACCGAAGCCCAAGATCATCTTGCGGTAGCCGCACTCTTCAGCAAACGCCACGCATCCACCGACGACACTCCTGCGGCACAGGCGATCCAGTTCAGCCATTTCGCCGAACCCGACGGCCTTCAACTGGTGGGCGACGCCTCGGTATTCCAAGATCGTCTACGCTTGACTCAGGCAGCACCGGGAATGCAGGGAGCCGCGTGGTTGACCGCCCAACAGCAGGTCGCGCTGGGCTTTGACACCACCTTTCACTTCCAAATATCGGACGGGATTGCCGACGGCTTCGCCTTCGTCATCCAGAACCACCGTCCCACGGCGTTGGGCCCCGGCGGCGGCGGCCTCGGGTACGGCGGTATCGGTCACCTGATGGGCATCCCCAACAGTATTGCCGTCGAGTTCGACACGTTTCCAGACCAACTCGGCGAACTCGGGCCTCACATCAGTGTTCAGACCAACGGCACGGAGCCGAATCACGCCTTGTCTACCTTCTCGTTGGGATGGGTCATGGCACAGCAAATGAGCGACGGCGGCGTGCATTCCGCAAGGATTCGCTACGTGCCCGGTACGTTGGCGGTCTACCTGGATGATCACGAAAGCCCCGTACTGACGACTTCGGTCGACTTGGCGTCCCTGCTGGATCTTGACGACGGCTCGGCCTGGGTTGGTTTCACTGCCGCCACAGGCTTCGAGTACCAGAATCACGACATCCTGAGTTGGGACTACCAGCCGTTGGCCGATCCCGCCGGTCAAACGAGCCAGGAACGTCAACGCCTGGCCAAAGCGTTGCCACAGCATGTCACCAGGGTGACCGGCCAGTCCCCGAGGCGATCGGCGCCGCCTTCGCCCGAAGACGGCGAACTGCTCAAAGAGGTGCTGGCGTTTTACCAGGAGTTTGCCCAACCGGGCCGCGCGACGCCCGAAACGCGGCTGCATCTCGCCCAGGCGTGTTGGAGCTTGGGGGCGGTCCATCAGCAGTTCGGTCAAGGCGACGACGCCGCAAAGGCGCTCGGGACGGCCGCACAGATTTGGCACGGACTGGTGCGGGAATTCCCCGACCAACCGGAATACCAACACCGATTACGCTTCGCAGAACTCGAGATCAACTGGTTCCGCCTGGGGGCGTTCGGGGAAACCAGCCGGCAGGATGAAAAGATCGTGACACTCGAGCAAAAACTGGCGGATGTGAAAGTTACTTTTGGCGAGAACCGACCGCATGTACTGACCCTTCAAAGCGACCTGGCCACGGCCTATCTTGACGCGGGCCGATATGACGACGCCATCGTGCTGTTTCGGCGGACCATCGCAGCTCTCGCGGCCCTCTTGGGCGACGAGGCCCCCCAAACGCTCAGCTCCCAGCACGGCCTCGCACTGGCGTATTACCGAAGCGGCCGGTACGACGAGGCCATTGCCCTTCACCAACAAACGCTCATTTCTCGCAAGGCCGTCCTTGGCGAAGATGATCCTCACGTCCTTCGATCGCAGACCAACCTGGCGCTCGCCTATGCGAAGGTCGGCCGCCACGAGGAAGCCGTTGCATTGCAAACGCGGACACTCGCCTCTCAAAAGGCCGAACTGGGGCAGGAGCACCCCGACTACGCCAGCGGTCTCTATGTCATGGCAACGCTCCACACGTCGATGCTCCAGTACGCGAAAGCCGAGCCGCTGTTTCGAGAGGCATTGGAGATTCGCCGTGCGGTATTTGGCGAACAGCACCCGGTCTATGCGGGAGTTCTGGACCGGCTTGGCGATCTTTACCGGCGGATGGGGCAGTATGATCGAGCTGAACCGCTGCTGGAACAAGCCTTGGCCATCCGTCGGGCGGCCCTGGGCGAGCGTAATCCGAGTTACGCCACCAGCCTTCAAAGTCTGGCCGAACTCCGCCAGACGCAAGGAGACATCCCAACGGCGGAAACCTTCTACCGCCAGGCGATCGATATCCGCAGAGAAACTACGCCCCGGCATCCCGACCTCGCCGCCAACCTCCATGCCTTGGGCGTTCTGCTCGCGGACCACGGGAACCATGACGAAGCTGAATCACTGCTGCTTGAGGCACTCCAGATCCGCCAAGCCGCCTTCGGCACACAGCACCCCGACCATGCCGAAACCCTCCGCGTCTTAGAGACCGTAACAAAACGGCCCTTGTAGGATGGCTCTCCGAGCCGTCAGGCAATTTTTTTACGGCCCCTTACAAAACCCGACGGTTTACGTCGCTGGTTTCCCCAGTCGCCCCTTGCTTGCACGCAAGTTCACGCAACGCGCATTCCAATTGCCCAGTGGAACGCTCCTACGATCGGTTCGAGGCTTGCACGCATGTGGGCGCCCCGGTTCATTGGTCCGATTTCTTCGGTTCGGTCAGTCGTGGACCACCGCGTCGCGGAAGGCGGCCAGATCGGGGCAGGAGGCAGCCAAACGGACGAGCCCCTTCAGTTGCGCGTGGTCGTCGATCGACTCGATTCCTTCGACCACATCGCCTGGAACGTCGCCGAACCGAGCTTCCAGGACCGTTACGATGTCCTGCTGAGCCGTCTCGCGGGCCGTCTCGGGGGTTTTCTCCATCACGATTTCGTCGAGAAATGGTATTTCAAGCATGACGTTCTTACCTCACAAAATAGTCAACAGACCTAGATCATTATACCGCAAAAACGAAAACACTTGCGTGACGACCAGTAACTTCGCTCTTTCGCCGGGCGGTGCGTGCCGTTCGATGGATTCCCGGCATCGTTGAAGCGGTTCCGGGGAACGCGGTACTTCCCCTTGGGCCGCAGGACCAAGGTCACCCCCTCCGGCAAGCGGCCGCGATCCAGATACACCAGCAACAGGTCGTCGG
>SKVE01000992.1 GCA_007129635.1 Planctomycetaceae bacterium | reverse complement strand
CGGGCAGATCCTGGTCTTTGACGACACGACCACGTACGGGCTGCATACTTTCAACACCAAGTTCAGCCGGAGCCCCTACTTTGCGTTCGGCACGCAGGGACACACGTTGTTCGCCGACAATAACGCCAACGAGCCCGAGTTGACGGACGAGGCGGCTCGGCGGGAACGAGGCTCGATGTCGCGAAGGCAGCCGCCGAAATGGTCCGTGACGATCCCGGTACGGGCACGAAGTATGGTCCTGGCGGGCGACATGCTCTTCCTGGCCGGTCCGCCCGAAGTCATCGATCCAGACGACCCGTATGGCGCCTTCGAAGGACGCCAAGGCGGACGGTTGTGGGCCGTATCAACCAAAGACGGCAGCAAGCTGGCCGAGTACCCGCTCGATTCACCACCCGTTTTCGACGGACTGATCGCCGCTCAGCAAAACCTGTTCATGACGACGGTCGATCATGTTGTCTCCTGCTGGGGACCCGCCCGTCCTGCCGAACCGGTCCAGCCGCTGATGGGGGAATCGCCAGCGACGGTTGTCAGCGATGACGCGCAACACGAAATCGACGAGTTGTACGGTCTCGATCGCACGTTGATGGACCGCTTTGCCCAACAGGGGATCACGATCGGGGATTACCACGTTCATCTGCGCGGTGGGATGACGGTCGACAAGGCAGTGCATCGCCAGGCCGTGACCGGAATTCGAATCGGAGTTCTCAAGAACGTCGGTCGGGGTTGGCCGATCGAGACCGACCAGCAACTGCGGGAGTTCATCGACAGCGTGCAGGGAAAACCCGTGTTGGTCGGCCTGCAAGTGAACGATCGTGACTGGATGACGCACCATGCGGCCGATTTGCTGAGCCGACTGGATTTTGTGCTGGCCGACACCATGATCATGCCAATGCCGGATGACGACAGCCCGCCCGTCAAACTGTGGCTGTCCGACCAATATGAGATCAAGGATCCGGAAGCCTGGATGGAACGCTATCTGCGGCACAATCTTCGCGTACTGGCAGAACCGATCACGATCCTGGCCAATCCGACCTATCTGCCTCCTGCCGTCGAGCACTTGTACGATCAGTTGTGGTCGGATGATCGCATGAAGGCTGTGGTTCAGGCGGCGGTTCAAAACGGTGTGGCGTTGGAGATCAACGCGAGAAGCGGTTATCCACACGACCGGTTCATTCGAATTGCCAAAGAGATGGGCGCCAGATTCACGTTCGGTACCAACAACTTCGATGACCAACCGATCCGGATGGACAGGTGTTTGCGAGTTGTGACTCAGCACGGTCTCACCAAAGACGACATATTCCTGCCGGTGGCCAGATAGTCACGGATCGGCTGACGCGGCAAGGCGTCGCACGATCTCGGAAGAAAGGCCCCTGATGTGTGCCTTGTCGGGAATGGCGGCAAACACGCGCGGAGCACTGACGACCTGGCCGTCGATCAACAGTGCCAACCGCCTGGGCAGATCTCTCGACGTGGCTTCCGCCATTCGAGACGTGGCTTCCGCCATCCGAGCACGGCCAGCTTCGGTAAACTCGATCACGATACTATGGTCGGAACCGAATACCTCCCAAATCTGGATATTCTGGATGTGCTGATTCTCTACGATCGGCTCGGGGTGCAGGTAGATCGTGAGGGGCGTTCGACCCGGAATCGTGGCCTCGATCAGCCCTTCTGCCGGTTCCCTTTCGGCCAGTCGCAGGTCGATGGTCACGGTCGGGCGCCCGAGCTCGATCGGCTGCTCGCGGAGCGGTTCGGGCTCGTAGGTCGTTTCATCTTCGGGATAGACACTCACTTCATAGCCCTCGGGGGGAACCATGGCAAACAGCGACGGATCACGAGGCTCATAGGAAAAATCTTTGAGCACTACGTGAAGCGGCGGAGAGAATCCGAACGCATCGGTTTTGTTCTCGATCCGGACCGGCAGAAACGTCGTTGGGTCCACCGACACCAGAACTTCCGTGCCCCAGGAAAAGCGCGACTCGGGAGGAATCCGGTACCGAAACACGGTGCGGCCATCGATTTCACCGTCGACCAATCGTTCCGCCTTGTCGACCTTGCCGCTCCGCAATCTCTCCAAGAACTCAGCGAACGTCGGGCGTGTGCTCAGGTTGAAGCTATAGTGCGAGATCGATGCTCGTTTCTCAGTCGGATGTATAACCATCTGAACGCCTCGGTCCAAATCGTAAACCCGTATCCACTCGCCATCTGCCGATTCGAATCGAGAACGACGACCGGCGATTTCCATCACCCCGGTACCGTCAGTCTCGAAGCTCATTCCAGGATGGCTCTTAGGCACTTCGATGGCTTCCGCAGAAAACGAGACGCACGACACCTGTTGGAACGCACGCTGGACTTCGGCCAAGGCGCTGCCCGTGCCGGACTTGGCAAAAAAGGCGAAAAACGCTCCGCAGAAGAGCATCGTGGCGACCACCGAGATTATCGCCGACCAACGCATCCAGCGCGGCGCGCCGCGTCGTATCGGCAGTTGCCGAGGCTTGTTGCCTGGAATCACGCGAGCAACCAAAGCCTCGCGAGTTCGCTCGATCGCTCGTTGCATCGCCTCCGGCTGCGGTTCCCGTTCGGCCAATTGCCTCAGCAGGCGCACTTCGTCGGACGTGGTGTGATCGTTCATGGGGATCCTCCTCGCTTGGCTTCTTGGCCAGTCTCTGACAGCAAAGCTCGCAATTGAGCGAGAGCTTTGTGGCAGAGCGCGCGGATCTGGTGCGGTGTCTTGCCATGCTCGCGCGCAATTGCTTCGTACGATTGTTGTTCGATGTAATGCAGCGTCAGCAATTCGCAGTTTCGATCCGACAGCCCAGTCATGGCATTCAAGACCGCTTGCAGTTGCTCTGCTGCGATCAAACCATCAAGCGGCGATGAGCGATGATCCACGGCCTGCTGGTCCGCGATCTGCGGTGTGGACGCCTGACTGTGTTTGCGGCGCCAATCGAATGCCAGATGCAGCGCCACGCGCCGGGCATACGCCAAGGGACATCTCGCAGTAAGAAATTTCTCCGTTGCGTCCAGCTTCAGGAACAAATCCTGCATGAGATCCTCGGCGACATCCTCGCGCAACGTGACACGATACAACAGGCCGAACAAAATACGCCCATGCTCGTCCAAAAACTCGACAATTTCGGGCAACGGGGATTCCTCAATACGAGGTGCGGCTGGCTTCAATTCTGACGAATCTACTACCATGACGGCATTGCACGGCTTCGCGCAACCCAAACGAGAGAAATTTTCATGCAACGCTCAGATATTCATAATAACATGGGTTGTGTACAGGGCGACTGGGCCACCATCGCCTGTCGGGTGAAATGAGGCACACAAGTGACTACAATCAAGTGGCCTTGACGAATAGGATCCCGAGCGATCACCAAAGTCAGGCGAAATGGGAAAAGAATTACACATTCGAGCTTTATTACGATGGAGACAAGATGATGATGTGGTATCGAACCGGCGCCCTGCTGGCTGCCTTGGTCCTGCTGGTGGCCGATGTGAATGGGCGGGACAACTCGACGGAGATCGCAGAGGGTCCATTGCGAGTACGGATCCTTTGCTACAATATCCATCACGGCGAAGGAATCGATCGCAAGCTGGATTTGGCTCGTATCGCCGGCGTCATTCAATCGGTTCGGCCGGACCTCGTCTCGTTGCAGGAGGTGGATCGAGGCACGCAGCGAACCAACCAGGTCGACCAACCGGCAGAACTGGGGCGGCTGACCGGCATGGAGGCGGTCTTCGGCGGCAACATCCGGTTCCAAGGCGGCGACTACGGAAATGCCGTCCTGTCGCGATTTCCCATCCGGCGACATCAGAACTGGCTGCTGCCGCGTTTCGACGAAGGAGAACAGCGTGGTGTGCTCGAAGTCGAAATCGAGCTGCCCGATGACTTCGGAACGATGCGGTTCCTGGCCACGCATCTGGACCATCGTCGTGCGGACCGCGAGCGAATCGCGTCGGCGCAATGGATCAACAACCGGATCACCGAAGGCGACAATCAACCCACCGTCCTGGCCGGCGATCTGAACGCCACTCCGGACAGCCCGACGCTACGCGAATTCGAGAAGGTCTGGACCCGCGCGAACGAAGAGATCCTGCCAACCTTTCCCGTCGTTGAACCAACTCGGCAGATCGACTATATCCTGTTTCAACCGGCCGAACGTTGGCGAGTCGTCGAAGTCTTTGTTTTGGACGAGGCGGTCGCATCGGATCATCGAGCGATCTTCGCCGAACTGGAACTGCTGCCGTAGACTTAGCACCGTTCGAGAAATAACTGTCCAATGTCCCTCGCCCCTCGTGGGAGAGGGCAGG
>SKVE01000868.1 GCA_007129635.1 Planctomycetaceae bacterium | reverse complement strand
GCACGTCTTCTGTGAAAAGCCGCTGGCCAACACCGTGGAAGAGGCACGCGTGTGCCGTGCGAAATGGTTGGAGAAGAAAGACAAACTGGCCACGCAAGTCGGGACGCAACGACACGCGAATCCGAACTTCAACCGCGTCCGCGAAATGATTGAGGACGGTGCCATTGGAACGTTGCAGCACGTGCATGCCTGGGGCAATCGCGAGATTCGCCGGCCCGGTTATCTGCCGCCCGCCGGCGATCCTCCATCCCATCTGCACTACGACCTCTGGATCGGTCCGTCGCCGATGCACCCCTACAATCCCGGTTACTTCGGCGGCTGCCTGGCCTGGAACATGTATTGGGATTTCGGCGCCGGTCAGATTGGCGACATGGGAAGCCATGTCATGGACCTGGCCTGGTATCCCATCGGCGCGGAACTGCCCACGTCAGCCGAGGCGTTTGGCGAGGAATACAATCCTGATGTAACGCCCGTCGACATGACCGCCACCTTCGAGCACCCCGCCAACGAGTGGCGCCCGGCGATCAAGCTCACCTGGTATCAGGGAGCGCACGGCAACCAGGCAAAGAAGATGGATCCCCACGGCAACGGTCACGGTGCCCTGTTTGTGGGCGACCAGGCCAAGTTGGCGTCCGGGTTCGGCAACCACAAACTCATCCCGCTAGAAGAAGGCGGCAGCCTGGACCATTACACGCCGCGACCGGAAGAGGAACGGATTCCGAACATGGGCTCCTTCCAAGGGCAATGGGTCAACGCCTGCAAGGGCGATTTGAAGTGCGATTGCGACTTCAAGTACAGCGGCGACGCCATCGAACAGATGCTGCTCGGTTTGGTCGCCTATCGCGTCGGCCAGAAGATCGAATACGACGCCAAGACCGGGAGAGTCACCAACGTGGACGAGGCAAACGCCCTGCTCAGCCGCAAGTACCGCGATGGCTGGGTACTCGACGGGTAGTCGCAGGATTCTGTGTGACGCATCGCACTGGCAGACGGTGGACGGCGCCGTGAAGCTCACGCCGCGCGAGGGCGAGAGGGGCTGGTCGCGCTGGAGCGCCTATCTCTGGTCGAAGAAGGAGTACCAGGACTTCTGGTTAACGAGGTGGACTTGACGAAGGCGCCGCTGGTGAGCCGGCCGAAGAAGGAGCCCATCGGCTTCCAAGACCACGCCCTGCCGGTGCGGCTGAGGGATATCAAGATTCGCGAGCTGTAACTGCGCACGCGAGGCAATCCGAAGCTCGCGCTTACCGCGGCTGGCCCTGTCCCGAGTGCCACGGAAGAAATTCTTCTCAGGCCTATTGACGGTATACCGTCGACTGTACACGATCATGGAATTCTCAGACCCGAGAAGATCACGTGAGACCCGAAGACCGAGCAGATCGTCGCTGACGACGAGGCCAACGGCTTCCTCAACATAAGCTTCAAGGAGCGAATCGAAATGAATGCGATCTCGTATATCCGCCGAGCAACACGCCACCGTTTAAGCCTTCTTCTGCTCGGTGCGGCGTTGCTTGGAATGCCCACCGACGTCCATGCCTTGTGCGGTCTGGATGGCGCGGTCCGCGAACAGCTCCGCAACGTGGACGATCCTGAGGCCGTGCGAGCACTAACCCAGAGAATTCGCCTGCACGGGACTTGCTCCGTGTGCCATTTTACCAAGTGGGGAGGTCCGCGCAACGAGTATGGCAGCGCGATCAACACGCTGCTGACGCTCAGCGATCGCGAGGATCCTGTGCGACAACGGGACGCGGGGCGGCGGATGATGGATATCCCGGCGAATCCGTTGCTGGCCGATTCGCCGACCTTCGGCGAGCTGTTCCAGCAGGGTCGGTTCCCGGCACGTTCAATCGAAACACCGATGCCCCCGTTCGATGATGTCAGTGCAACAAGTAGGTCGGGGCTCCAGGCCCGACCAGGCAGCGGGGACGGCTCGGGAGAGCCATCCTACGGCAGGGACGGCTCGGGAGAGCCATCCTACGGCAGGGACGGGTCTGGAGACCCGTCCTACGGGATCACGGTCGCGCAGGCGCGCGAGCTGGTTCAAAAGGTCGAGGCGGAATCGCGGTTTGGTATCCTGCAGCTTAGCAAGACTTACGAGATCACTCCGGAGGTGGCCGAGGCGCTGGCGGGGTTCCGGGGAGAGATGCTGATCCTCGGGCTGAAGTCGCTCTCGCCCGAGGTGGCCGCCGCGTTGGCGAAAAGCCAGACCGCGAACGTCTGGCTGCACTCGGTGACGTCCGTTTCACCGGAAGCGGCGGAGGCGATTTCAACGCTGCGCGGCCATCTGGTGCTGACCGGCCTGGCGGAACTCAATTCGGTGCCGCTGGCAGAGAAGCTCGCCGCCCGACCGGGCGCTTTGTCGTTTCCCTACCTGAAAAGGGTAACGCCGGAAGTGGCCGCGGCGTTGGCCAAGAGCGAAGGACGCCTGACGCTGGCCGGCCTGACCGATGTATCGCCGGAGGTGCAGGAGAAGCTTGCGGAAACCGTCGGCAGCCTTTCCCTGCCGAGCCTGAAGTCGCTCGACTCGCTGCCGCTGGCCAAGAAATTAGCCGCGAGCGTCGTGCTGCTTCCTGAGGTCGAAAGGCTGTCTGCGGAACATGCGGAATTGCTCATTGGAGTAAAGGGCCAAGAAAGTATCTGGGGCCGTGTCTGCTTGCCCCTGGCCGCGGTGACACCGGAGGTGGCCAATGTGCTGGCCGCGAACCCAAGTACCGTCAACCTGACATTGGTCGGCAGCGGTCCCCTTTCCGACTCGCTGCTGAGAACGCTGCTGAGGTCCCGTTTGAAACTCACGTTACGGGATGTGGAAGAGCTTACAGCAGAACAGAACCGCATCGCGGCCGAGGCGCTGGCCGGCGAGTCTCCACACGGCCCATTGGACCTCCCGCGTCTGAGCCTGCCTAGCTTGCGGAAACTCGACTCCGGGCTTCTTGCCGAGGCGCTCGGCGAGAGCAGCGGTTTCAAATTCCCCGGCGTCACGGAGATTTCGCCGGAGGCTGCCGCAGCGTTGGGCGCCCTCCCGGAGCAAGAGTACATCGGCGTCGAACGCAAGAAAATCATGGGGCCAAGCGGCAATCTCGACTTCCCAAGTCTGCGGGAACTGTCGCCGGAAACAGCTCGGCTACTGCTGCGGAAGCGTTGGATATCGATCTCGCTTCCGGCGCTGCAAGAGGTTTCGTTGGAAACCGTACGTCTGTTGGCGCGACAATCGGCCCGATTGACCTTGGGCATCCCCGCGTTGCCTCCCGAATTCGCTGGCGCGTTCGAGGAGGCTCCCACCGAAATGACCTTGGGGGGCGGTTCCATTGCGTTTCCCTACGTCACCGACCTTTCTCCGGAAGCCGCCCGAATTCTGGTGAAATCACTCAATCGCGGCGTGGAATCTCGCGGCGGTAACGTTCGGACCAGCAAGTCGCCGAGGTTGATCTTTGGAGGCGAACAGGGTCGCGCAGTCGCCGGCTTTGCCACGCTTTCTCCTGAACTGGCGAAGGAGTTGGCGAAGTATGAAGGGATCCTTGAGATTCAGGGCCTCGGCGAACTGCCTGACGAATCTGCCGCCGCGCTGGCCTCGTTCCCCGGTCCCTACTTGATCCTGTCGGGGCCGGCTGCGGAGAAGCTCTCGCCCGCAGCCGCTGAGTCCCTTTCCAAGATTCCGGGAGTGTTGCTGATCTCGCTGCGGGAACTCGACTCCGTGCCGCTCGCCGAGCGGTTTGCCCGGCAGATAAGCCGGACGCTGGACAACCTGGAGACCGTCTCCCGAGAAGCTGCCTCGGCGTTATGCAAAACCAAGCAGACCTTCAGGTCGCCGGCATTGACCGTGCTGGATTCGCCTGAATTGGCGAGGCGATTCGTGGAAGGCAACACAACAGGAAGCGCTATCACGCTCCCGGCGCTCTCAGATGTTTCTCCGGAGGCCGCGGAGATCCTTAGGGAGGCATCGAAGCCGATGTACCTGGGACTGATGGTGCTCGATTCCGCCGCAATCGCCAGATCGCTGAGCAAGTCGAGACCGGGGGGCAATCTTCCGCGTCTGCGAGCCGCGACGCCTGAGGTGATTGCGATCCTGAAGGAAAGCACGTCGATCAAAACGCCCTCGCTTGACTCGTTGTATGTTCCGTCCGAATCCAATGTTCGTCGCTAACAACGCTCACGGTGCGGCCAAGCTGCTTTCGCTGCTGCCAACAGCCGCCCTATGGAGTCTGCCTGATGTTCGCCCCTTCTTGCCGTCTTACCGAGGTCTTGACCTTCGCTGCGTGGTGTTGGATCACCGCGATGGCCAGGTGCGAAGAACCGCCAAACGCATCCCGGCCCGCCACCGCCGAGCAACTCGTCGAGCAGCT
>SKVE01000423.1 GCA_007129635.1 Planctomycetaceae bacterium | reverse complement strand
GCTGCTGCTTCACCCAATCGGGCAACGGATCCGGCAGATGGATCGCCGGCGTGCCCGGCTCGGTCGAGTACGTAAAGACGCCCAGTCGTTGAAATCGCTGCTGCTGGACGAATTCCAACAACTCCTCGAACTGATCCTCCGTCTCGCCCGGGAACCCCGTGATCAACGTGGTCCGCAACGTCAGATCGGGGATGCAGCCCCAGAGCAGTTCCAGCGTTTGTTCGGTTTGCTGCCGCGTCACGCGGCGAGCCATCCGACGGAGCATCGTGTCGTTGATGTGCTGCAGAGGTATGTCCAGGTACGGAAGGATCTTCTGCGATCGCGCGATGGCCTCTACCAGCGGCCGATCGATGTACATGGGATAGAAGTACATCAACCGGATCCAGTCGATACCGTCGACCTGTTCCAACTGCTCCAACAGCGGCAACAAACGAGGCTCGCCGTACAGATCCATGCCATAATAGGTTGTATCCTGAGCCACGATGATCAATTCGCGCACGCCATCAGCGGCCAGTTGTTCCGCCTCCTGAATCACCTGGTCCATCGGCTTGGTAACATGCTTGCCGCGCATCTTGGGAATCGCGCAAAAAGTGCAAAGCCGATCGCAGCCTTCCGAGACCTTCAGGTAAGCATAATGCCTGGGTGTGATTCGGAATCGGTCGCCGTCCGGTAGCGGACGGATGGGCGCCGGGCGAAACACGGTCCGTTGCTCGTCCAGATGGCCGATCAATCGGTCGGCGACTCGGGTGATCTCTTCCCGAGCGAAGACACCGACCAGCGCATCGATCTCGGGACGCTGCTGGAGAAGTTCCTCTTTTTGTCGTTCGGCCAGGCACCCCGACACGATGACGCCTCGGATTTTGCCAGCAGCTTTCAGCCCCAGCATCTCGTCGATCGTCGCGAACGATTCGTCCCGCGCCTGCTCGATGAATCCGCAGGTATTGACCACCACGAAATCCGCTCCGTCCGGTTCGGGCACCAGTCGGTAGCCGTCCACTTGCAGCAGGCCCAACATCCGTTCGCTGTCCACCAGGTTCTTCGGACAGCCCAAACTGACAAAGGCATAGGTTCCTTTGGGTGGGGTGTTTTCTGTAGATAACGGTATTTCGTGCAGCATCGATGGCTCGCGGTGCAGGGATTTTGTAAAGCTAAAGAATATTACAGAACGGGCGCTGGTTGCCTACCTGACTGATGACGGAACAACAGCGGCCGTACCCAAGCCCGGGCGTTGTTGATGGATGTGCCAGAGCAGATCACCCACCAGCAGCGGTTTCGCCAGGGTGGCTGCCGCGCCCGCGTCCAGCATGCGGCGGCGGTCGTCGCAACGCAAGAAGTCCAGCAAGACGATCACCGGTGCCGGAGCATGGCGGTTGGCCAGGCGGGTGACGACCGCTGTTTCGGTCGGGTCGCCGCCGATCAGGGTGCACAGCACGCATGAGGCTCCATCTGCGAAACTCGAGTGGTCCGGCCCGTCCCAAGTGCTGGAGTAACCACCGGCCTGACATGCGTCGCTTAACGCCTGGTAGTCGCAAAACAGCCGGGTATGAATCACCACCAGTCCCTGGCCGCTGGGCCAGGGGCCTTCGGTCGCCTGAGCGAATTGCTCGGTTCCCGACGCCGTGCGTGGCAGTCGCCAGACGCCGCCTCCGCCAGCGCTGGCAGGCATCAATTCCGGGATGATCCTGGCCGCCCACTGGTGCCAATAGATTCGCACGACACCCGACCAGGGTTTCCCGGTGCGCATCTCGCCTTCGCACCAACTGCCCAACAGCACTACCAATCGGGACAGAGGCGAGCGGGCATGGATGGTTTCGATGTCCGCTTGTGCGAACTGGCCCGGACGCGATTGGACAAACAGCACGACCTGAGGCAAGCCGGATTGGTCCATCACCTGGTTCGCCGCGTCCAGATCGGCAGCCACTTGCAGTTGGCAGTGCTGCTGCAGCCACAGGACCGCGTCGGCAAAATCACTGTGCTGGCGGTCTCCGATCAACAGCACCGAGGGCCGTGGCGGCATCGAGCTCCGATGGGCGAGATCGCTGGGGATTTGAGTCGTCGGCCATCTGGTCGTCACATCACTCACCAAACAACTCCGCCTCCAATCGCGAGATGCCGGCGAGAGCTTCGGCGGCGTCGGCTGCTGCGCGGATGCCCGCCAGGAAGCCGTCCGTACTTAACAACCGGCTCAATCGAGCCAGCGTTCGCAGGTGGACCTGATCGTCGGTCGAACAGATCAGAAAGAACACGTCTGTCAGATCACCTCGGGCGCCGCCGAAGGGGATGCCTTGATGCGTGCGTCCCAAGGCCAGCACGGGATCCGCCAGGACACCCGGCAGCGGGCGGCGGGGGTGCAGCAGAGCCACGCCGATGTCCAGCGCCGTCGGATGAAGATTCTCCCGTTCGCGGACAGCGGTGGCCATTTTTTCGGGATCCCAAAGCAGCCCTGTGTTGGCGGCTAACCGCGTCATCTTATCGATGACCGAATGTTGGGTGCGAGCCACCAGCGGTATCGCCACCGCCTGGATCGGCAGCAGATCCGCGATGCAAACCGCCTCGCGAAACTCGCCCGCCCGCCGATCCAACACGGTCTCGACCTGCTCCAGTTCCCCGGCATCGGAAACACCGATTCGGTCCTCGAACCAATGGTGGATCTCCGCTTCAGAAAACCGCCACTGGCCGCCGATCTTCCGCCAGGGCAGACCTCCACGTTCGGCCATCTTGGTCACCTGAGCCGGTGTCAGGTGCAAATAGGTTGCCAGACTGTCGATGTCGAAGTCTCTAGAAGCCATAAAATCGCTCGCCGTCAGGAAGTGGTCTACCGTGGGGAAAGGACAGGCAGGATGCCTGCCGAACGCGACGCGGCGTCCTAGGCCAAACCGGGCGGGGGAACCCTGTTGTCCTGCCACGCCATCATTGTTGCGGACGACCGCCCACGTTGTCCAGCCCGAGTGGGGGAGCGATTCTCATTTTCTGCGAAATGGGCGGAAAGGGGCGGGGGCCTGCTACAGCGATGCCATGACGTCGGATGCGGCTTGGATCGTGTGGTCGATGTCTGCCGGCGAGTGTGCGGCTGATACGAACAGAGCTTCGTACTGGCTGCACGGCAGATACACGCCGCGATCGATCAGACCCCAGAAAAACCTGGCAAAACGCGCCTTGTCGCACTGGGCCGCCACGTCCCAATCCGTCACCGGATCGGGGTGGAAGAACAGCGTCATCATGCTGCCCACCCGCGCCAGGGTATGTGGGATGCCGACCGAGGCGGCCGCCTGAGTCAAGCCGGACGCCAGACGCGCGCTGATCTCCTCCAAATCCAGATAAGGCGGGTCGTCTCGCAGCAGCTTCAAGGTGGCAATCCCCGCCGCCGTCGCGACCGGGTTTCCGCTCAACGTACCTGCCTGGAACACTCGCCCGGCCGGCAGCATCTGGCTCATGATGTCCGCTCGACCGCCATAGGCACCCAAGGGCAGACCACCCCCGACGATTTTGCCCAGCGTCGTCAGGTCCGGCATAATGCCCACCAGCGACTGGACGCCGCCATAAGCGACTCGGAAACCCGTCATCACCTCGTCGAAAATCAACAACGCTCCATACTCGGATGTCAGGTTCCGCAGCGTGGCCAGGAACTCGAATGTGCCCGGCACGCAACCCATGTTTCCTACGACCGGTTCCAGGATCACACCAGCGATCCGTTCGCCGTGCTGAGCAAACGCGGCCTGAAGACCAGGCACGTCATTGAATCGCAGCACCAGAGTATCCTGGCCGGTACCCGCCGTGACGCCGGGAGAATCGGGGACGGCCAGCGTCGCCGCCGAACTGCCAGCGGCCACCAGCAGGCTGTCCACGTGCCCGTGGTAATTGCCCGCGAATTTCACGATCACGTCTCGGCCCGTGTAACCTCGAGCCAAGCGGATCGCGCTCATCGTCGCCTCGGTCCCCGAGTTCACCAGGCGGACCATCTGCACGGAAGGCACCGCGTCGATGATCAATTGCGCCAATTCGTTTTCGGCTTCGGTCGGTGCACCGAACGTCATCGCTCGATCCACGGCTTCGTGCACGGCCGCTCGCACCTGCGGATGACCGTGCCCCAGGATCATCGGGCCCCAGCTACCGATGTAGTCGATATAACGGTTTCCATCGACGTCCACTAGGTGAGCCCCCTGAGCTTGCTGCATCACGATTGGCTCGCCCCCGACGCCACCGAACGCCCGTGCCGGGCTGTTGACCCCGCCCGGCATCAGTTGCTGGGCTCGTGCAAAAACCTGCTGACTTCGTTGGCGTGCCACCATCGTCTCCTTTGAAAGTGCCGCTATGGGCAGCTTTGTTGTTTGAAATCCCCTTGCG
>SKVE01000756.1 GCA_007129635.1 Planctomycetaceae bacterium | reverse complement strand
TAACGATTCGTGCGGTTGGGTCAACGGTGCTTCTTCCGCCCGGCACCAGCGGCGGTCACGAGCAACGGGCCGTCGCCCAGTTCGGCGACGGCCGTGTGGCAACCCGGCAATACGATCGATCAACCGGCTCGACGTTGTGGCTGGGCATCGCCTGCTACGTTCCAGTGCGGTCCGTCCAGCGGGGCACCCACGGCGGCAGGTAGTGCCGGACTGGCAATCTGGAGGAGAATCTGCTCGGCAATCGCCAGTGCCTGTCGTCCTTGTTGACCGGTCACTTGGGGAGTCTGGCCGGTACGAATGCTGATCACGAAATCGTGCTGCTCGTCCAGGATCGCGTTTCGCCGTTCGACTTGCAGGGCTTCCATCGGCATGATTTCGGTGAAGAAGTTTTCCCGAACGTGCTGTTGCTGCTCGGGTGACAGGCTATGGAAGTCGATTTCGCCGCGACGAACCTGCTGGCTGGGGCGGACGATCTTGGTCGTGGCGGCGCCGAAATCGATGCTGGCAAAGGCGTTTTCGGCAAACACCTGCATGTGGCGGCGATTCTCATAGCTGACTCGCGAGGCGTTCAGATTCGCGATGCAGCCGTTGGCGAAACGCAATCGAGCATGCGCCAAATCCTCGTGAGGCCCCAACACGGCCGTCCCCAGCGCTTCGACGCTGACGACCTCGCTGGGCACCAGCGACAGGACCAGGTCGATATCGTGGATCATCAAATCCAGCACCACGCCGACATCGATCGATCGGCCCGTGTATCCGCTGGCGCGAACGGCTTCGATATACCGAGGGCGTTGCAGTTGAGCTGCGGCGGTCGTGAACGCCGGATTGAACCGTTCGACATGCCCGACCTGCAGGACCAGTTGTCGAGCGCGGGCGGCGCGGATCAACGCGTCGGCCTCGGCGACGGTCATCGTCAACGGCTTTTCCACCAACAGGTGAATTCCGGCTTGGGCCAATTCCATCCCGATCCAGTAATGATGGTCGGTCGGTGCTGCCAGGATGGCGGCGTCGATCTTGCCGAGCATCGGCCGATGGTCCTCGAACACGGCGACCTCCAATTCGTTGGCGATCCGTTGTCGAGCGGCCGGTGAGGGGTCGGTGACACCGACCAATTGGACCTCGTCAATGGTCTTGATCAATCGCGTGTGGATCGTTCCCAGATGCCCGGCGCCGATCACGCCGACTCGCAGTTTTCGATGGTTCATGGTTTCACCTGCTAGGAGCATTCGGAGCCCTCAAGCGGCGCGGCGCCGCTGCCGCGCGCGACCGTGTCGGCCCTCCTGCTGCTCTTGGACAAAATTCAGAAAATGGTTGACGGGGGGGAGTAGTTTTTCATCGTTGCGCAGGATTTCCCGAGCGTGATCCAAGCCAACTTTAGCGCGATAGACCAGACGATACGCTTCGTTGAGCGCCTGAATGGACTCGTGGGAAAAGTGGTGACGTTTCAACGCCACAACGTTCACACAGCGGGGGCGGCCCGGGTTGCCGTCGACCAGCATGTACGGAGGCACATCATGCAGGACGCGGGTCATGCCGCCGACAAAGCTGTAACTGCCTACGGTGGTGAAGTGATGGACCCCGACGCTTCCCGATAACGCCGCATGGTGATGGATGCGGACATGGCCTGCCAGCAGGGTGCCGTTGGCGATGACGACCCCATCGCCGATGTGACAGTCATGGGCGACGTGACAGCAGGCCATCAACAAACAGCGACTGCCGATCACGGTGATCCCCTCTTCTTTTTCCGTGGCTCGATTTACCGTCACGCACTCCCGGATCACGTTGCGATCGCCGATCAGGACGCGAGTCCGGCTGCCGCGGTAACTGAGATCCTGCGGTTCGGCGCCGATCACCGCGCCCGGATAGAATTGATTGAATTCTCCGATCGTCACCCAACCGGTCAGGGTCACATGGTTCAGCAAGCGGGTTCCACGGCCGATCGTCACCTCGGGGCCCACCACGCAGAACGGACCGATTTCCACATCGTCGTCCAGTTCCGCGCGTCGATCGACGTGCGCCTTGTCGGAAATCCTCATGGTCATGGCCCAAACGCCTCCGTGCGTTTCTTGCCGCTAGGCGGTCCTTTTCCATGGGAACGAGTGTGCCTGGACGTTCAGTGCGGCGACCAAAGCAGCGTTCAGCCGATGGCCGCTGCAGTGCGCGGTCACATGGCCGACCAGATCGCATCCGGCCAAGGCCAGGTCACCCAACAGGTCCAGCATTTTGTGGCGGACACATTCGTCGGGAAACCGCAGCGTGTTGTCCACCGGCCCTTGATCATCGAAAACCAGCAGATCACGGCTGGTCACGCGCAACCCCAGGCCCTGACCGCGCAGCCAGGCGGCCTCCTGCTCCAGCAGGAATGTCCGGGCAGCCGCCAGCTCGCTGAGAAACGTGTCCGGCGTGATCAGCAACTGCAATACCTGCCTGCCGATCGGGCCGGTCGGACCATAGTCGATCATGCATTGCAGGCTCAATCCGTCAATCGCCGGGGGACGCGCTTCGACCCAGCACGCGCTGTCGCCGACCTGGACCGGGTGGTGGACGACCTGCGGGTGACGTATCGCTGGCTGCGAGAGGATCCCCGCTCGTAGCAACGCCTGGACAAACGGCAGGCTGGAGCCGTCGCAGCCGGGCATTTCAGGCTGGTCCACCCAGACTTCACAATTGTCGATCCGCAACCCCGCCAGCGCCGCCATGATGTGCTCGACCATCTCCACCCGAACGCCGCCGACTGCAAGCGTCGTGCGGCGAGGGACTTCGATGCGGTGCTGGACGCAAGCGCGAATTCGCTGCGGTGGTTCGAGATCGCCGCGAACAAACACGATGCCCGCATCAGCCGGAGCTGGACGGAATTCGACTTGGACGTCCAACCCGCTCCAGTATCCAAAGCCTGTGACTCGCGCGGTCGAGCCGATCGTTTGTTGAAGTCGTACGGAGCCGGTCACGGGAATCTCACCAGAAAAGAAGAAGACGTCCTGAGGATCAGTACTGAGGCCGCGGAGGAATCGTCGGCTGTTGTGCCTGCCGGGCCGAGGGCGTTCCGCGATTGAGTTGCTCCAGGACCATCTCGGTGATGTTCAGCCGATCCTGATAGACCACGATCTGGTTGATGCCCTGCATGATCGAATCACGCTGATTCGGATTCATGTCTTCGGCGCTGAACCGCAGGACCAACCCGATCCGGTTCCGCTGAGCGAACTCGGCGACCACCCGTTCGACCTCGCGGTAGGCGTTATAGTACGCCTGGCCTTCCCGCTCCATGAACTCCTTCTGACGCTTGTTGCTCTCAAGCTGGAACTGGATGCGCATCTGCGTGATCTTCTCCTCCTGATCACGATACTCCTTCGTACCCGGCTTGTAGAGTTCCATCTTCTGAGCCTCCACACGCAGTTGATCCTGCTGGCTCGTCACCACATTCTTGTATTCGTCGATGTCCTTCTTGATGTCATCGATCGCTTGGGTGAAGCGAGTGAAGTTCTTGAAGATGTAGGGGATGTCAATCACGGCCACGTTGGTGCCCGTCTGGGCGTTGGCCGGCGGAGCCGCAAGTCCCAGGGAAAACAAAATTGCCACGATCGTGGCCGTGCAGATCGTCGTTCTCACGTCAAGCACTCCTTGCTAAACAGAACGTCTTCCATGACCCACGACGATTCGCCCAGGAATCGCCGCACCAGAGGAACCCCGGCAAAAGGGCTGCCCACGAATGGAGCGGGCGGTATTGTGCCGAAGTCGCCCTTCTACGTAAAGGGCAAAAAATCCAACGCAAATCTCCTGAAAACTCCCAGCGAAAACCGGCCAGGCATCGAGCAGCGTTGCGACCCGACAGGCTGGACGTCCAGGCGTGCGGAGCTTACTGGAAAATGACTGGCTGTGGCAAGGCCGTTCTGGGAACAGGGGTGCAGGACTGCCGAGGGGGTTCGTTTGGGTGGGACCGAGCTGACGCTAGCGAAATTCGACCAAATCTCTAGAATAAAGGGTAGGGGATTCCAAACGCACCGTGCGATGCCTTGATCGGCTGGTGCATCCAATCGTCTGCGTTTTCGGAGGATCCGAACCAATCATGCTGGGAGCAGTGAAGTGAGTTGCAGATCGATGAATCTATTGCGTTTCTTTGCCGTGGTGCTGGTCGTCCTCGTGTGGGCTCGGCCCACCGAGGCTCAAAATGTACAAGTGTACGCGGGGCAACCGTTTGGTGTCGGGGCGATCACCGTTTCGATTCGACCGGACGAAGCGACTTGGGCCGCGGACACCGAAGGGGTGTTCCTGCGGGAACGCGACGGTCGAACCCATTATCCGGTGTTCTCGACCGGAGCCGTGCGACGGTTGCTGGGCGAAGTGTTGG
>SKVE01000310.1 GCA_007129635.1 Planctomycetaceae bacterium | reverse complement strand
TGATCGTCGGCGGTACGCTGTTCGGCAATAACATGCCACGGCTGATCCGGTTCAACGATTATCGCCTGGAGGCCTATTTGGATGGAAATCTGTTCGTGTTCAAACACATGGACGTCCCCGGCGTCATCGGTGCCGTAGGCTCGATCTTTGGCAGGCATGGCATCAATATCGCCCAGATGTCCGTCGGTCGCACCGCGGACGAACCGGGCGGCGAGGCGATCGGCGTGCTGAACCTGGACGGCGTCCCCGACCAGGACACCCTGAAAGAACTGTTGAACGAAAACGGGGTCCTGGACGCACGAGTCGTCTCGTTGCCGCCTGCCGGCCAACTGCCATCTTGGCTCTAACCCGGATCGTTCGTAACCCGAATCGTCAGCGAGCAGCAGGCAAAGCATCGGCCAGCAGGGCAGGGCAGGGGGGGCCGTCGAATCGACGCTGCTGGTAACCGACGATTGAATCCGCTCGCATCCGGAGCGATCGTCATTTCAGCAGCCGCCAACCCGAAGGTTCGGCGGCCAGCGCCGTGTGACCCTGGTGTTCGCGGTACAGCTCGTGCATCTCTTCGATCATCACGATGATCCCGCCCGGACGCTGGCTGCACCACGCTTCGTAAACCACGCTGGGCTCCAACGTCAACCCTGCCAGCCAAGGACCATCCGCGCCCGTCTGCTTGCCGCGAAGACGGTAGGCTCGGATGAAATGCTCGGGCAATGAGTGCGTGTCGCGACGATAACCAAACTTTTCGTCCGGCGCAAACGGGGTGAAGAACTCGCTGGCAGCGATGCGTTTTCCTCGGGAACCGTCCAGGTAACTGAGGTACACCTCGCTGAACGTATCGCCACGGTCATGGCGGATACAGCCTGGCGTGTCGTTGCGCAGAAACATCTCGTCCGAATCGTTCACCGTATCGATCCGATCCATCAGCAGGAAATAGCGGACACCTTGCGGAAACACGACCAACTGGGTCCAAAGTGAGCCGCTCTTTCGCCCGGGAGCTGCGTACTCGAAACGGTACGTCGTCTTGACCGCGACGAAGTCCTTCCCGCGGATAATCTCCGGCTGGACCGGCTTCATCCGATGGCATAACTGCGGACCTTCGATCATCCGTTTGCGATGCGTGCTGCCGTGCGCCAGCCGCGCGTACTCGCGCCGTTGCGGATCGCTTTCGTTCGTGTACCAGGTATATCGCCCCACGCCGTGTCCGTCCGACGCCAAGACCTGCTCGCTCCACGGCTGGTCGCTGCCGGCTTCCATCAGCCAGTCGACGACCATCAGCCCGTCACCGACTTCGCGGAATCCACTGGCCTTGTCAAGAAACGACCCTTTTTCGATGCCGGTCATCCAATGTTTGGGGTCGCGTTTTGGAATGGCCGCCTCCAATCGATCGGTCTCGATCAAGATCCGCGAGTCAGTCTCCGTGACCCGCACCCAGGGCTGGCTGCCCGTGAGTTGGTCGGCTGCCGTCTCCGGACCGGCGGTTCCGATCAGCAACCCTACCAGGACCAATCCCACCGAAACGAAATTCCTTCGAAGCACGATCATGCGACAAGCTCCTTGACTACCACGACACGCGGCTGCCTCCGAAACAGCCAGACAGTCCCATCAAGCTAGCAGAGCGGCACGAGAAAGCCAAGAACGGTGGAGCTGGTCGCCAATACCAGCGATCGTTGATGGGAAGCCCGGAAAGCACGAAAAAATCGGCCTTGTCGCAAGGCTGGCATGCGCACTAGAATTCTGAAAGGCTGGCGTCATATCGGCTGTTCTTTTGTCGTTCAGCAGGCATGCATCCAGCAGCGTGGACGGGGATGGCTCGCAGTTCGCAAGGACCGGGCGGGATGGAGACGCTTCCTCTGGCGGAAGGAAATGGATCATGTTGGACACGGTATCTTCTTTGATCGATCGGATCGATCACGCGATCAGTTTGAATCCTCACTTGAACGGTCGCCATCTGACCATCGAGGCCAATCAGGGTCGCATCCGGCTGCAGGGCATCGTCCATTCCTACTACCAGAAGCAGATGGCCCAAGAGACGGTTCGCAGCATCGAGGGGGTGCATGCTGTCGAAAACCTGCTGGAAGTCTGCTGGACGACGCCGCGACGAGCCAAATGAGATGACGGATCGCTTGCGGCAGAGTTGCCCGAAAGAAGGCAACCTGCCGAAGCGAGCATTTCGACCGGCAAGGGTCTAACGCGGTTTGTTGGGCCGATAGAAGCCTAGAATGGCTTCTTCACGGTTGCGGAACGGGACGAAACGGCGGGAAAAATCGTGAGCTTCCAGAACATCCCGATGATCGTCGCACAAACCGCACAGCCTTAGCTGCCCACCGTTGCGGTCCACTCGCTCGCGAAGATCGAACAACTCTCGGATGAAATCCGCGGGCATGTTCAACAACTCGTCCAGTTCCAAGACGATCCGATCCACCAGATCCTGCTGCATCATCAGAGCGATGCTGTCGGCGATACCGGCGGCGTCAGCCGTATCGCCGAACGGCCCATGCAATTTGACAAAAAGCCAATTAGGGCCGACTTCCAAACTGGTCTTCCACCCGGGGGCCAAGTCCACTGTCATCGAACTCTCCTCCTTAAATCGTGCCGCAAAGGGCGTTTCCTGGCCAGCTCGCACTCCTGTCAGTATCCAGGTTGTTTTGTCTTTAAGCAAGTCCTCCCAACGACAAGAAATCGTTTAAAGTGAAGCACGAAGCCAGCAAGCACTGCTAGCACGGACGAGAGGGGCCCGCAACGAACGCCAGCGGCCCATGGAGCGGGCACTGCTTCGGAATACCAAGTGACCATCTGCACATTGCTGTTTCTCCCGCACGTGCGGAGAAGGCCGCCAAGGCATCGCTTGGCAAACGATGCCGCTTTCTGTTCACTGGTTTCCCTGGCGTCTTGACAGCAGGCTTTCACCAGATCAAAACTACGCATCTTTCGAAACCTATCAACTTCGTGAATTCTCGGCCCTTTGTCTTGCCCATCGAGTCAAAAGCATGTCGTTACTTGTCACATGTTCTTGTGGTCAGTCGTTTCGTGCCCAACCGGAGCTTGCGGGCAAGCGGGTACCGTGTCCCGTTTGCGGCACGGCCCTGCAGATTCCTGCTGCAAGGTCCGTTGTTCCAAGCGACTCGAAGCCACCATCGTTGCCAGTCACTTGCCAATGTGGCCGATCGTTTCGCGCCAAGCCGGAATTGGCTGGCAAACGGGTTGCTTGCCCGGCTTGCGGCGTACCGCTGCAAATCCCGATACCGGGTGCGGCGATGGAGCCTGCAGTGGAGGACGATCCCTTGGGGCTGGGCGACATCGACTTGGCGAACCTCGGACCTCCGTTACCTGGTCCGGCGTCGAAAACTCTCTTGTCATCCCCCGCCCGAGCGCCCGTGCGACGCAGGACCAAGCGGGATTTTCGGGCGTTCCGATTGCCTTTGATTGTGGGCGGCGGCATCGCGGGCGTCCTGGCCGGGGTGATCGCCCTGTGGATGATCGTGCCTTGGGTGCTGCCGTTGTTCTTGGGCGGCTACCGGTCGCCGGAGGCCGTGTTTTCGGCCGCCAGGCAAGCTGCTGAACGCGAAGACTGGAGTGGCTTCTGTGGTTGTCTGACTCCGCCTTCTCGAGACTTGCTCGTCGGCAGCATGGTTCACAACGTGTCCCAGATTGTTGCCGCACGTAGTTTTGCCGCGGCGAGTGGCCTAGGAACGGGGCAAGCCGTCGATGCAAAGGTGCAGCCCATCCTGGATGTATTGCAACGGCATCGACTGGACGATGAAACGGTGCAACGCATGGCCAAAGAACTGCCCTGGATGCCCAGCGCTTCCGACGCCGAAAAAGTGGACCAGGCACTGGCTCCCATCGGGAACCGTAACGGCTTCGTCGCCGACATGATCGCAGCCATGAGACAGATTGACAACCGTCCGGGGGTCAAGCCCTTCGCCACCCAGTCGGAACTGACGGAAGTCAAGATCGACGGGGAACGTGCGACTGGCATGGTCGTTTCGACGGCCGACGGTCGCGAGAGCAAGGAATCCATTGCGTTCCAGCGAAGCGGCGGCGGCTGGAAGATCCACGCCTTTAATCGCTGATCCTACTCTGCCTAACTGGTAAACTCGCCCAATCCTTCATTCTCGGCTCGGGCACACCAAGCGTTCGAGCAGGGCAGGGCAGGGGGGCTAGTCTCCCGACCATTTTTCTGCCATCCATTTTTCTGCCATTGGCTATAGTTTCGTCGAATCAACGGATTGGGGCGTCGGAGTTTTCGACCAGTTCACGGATCACGTCAGGGCACTTGGCCCATGTGGTCTGGTAGGTGGATTCCAACGGAGCCGGGACGTGTCGGCCTGGTTCCAGGAACAGGGGCAGGGCATT
>SKVE01000231.1 GCA_007129635.1 Planctomycetaceae bacterium | reverse complement strand
TGACCCAGCAAGCTTCCACGCTTCGCAACACCTCCAAGAACCGTTCGACCAACGACCGCAAGGCCTCGACAATCTCCGTGACGCGGCCATTGGAGAACTGCAAATTGCGGCTGTATTCCCGTTGATAGACGGACCACTGGTTTTGACTCCCCACACCGAATTGGGAGCCCAACGAATCATGCACCCGTCGCCACCAACTTCGAAATCCACCCGCAGAGCACAGCCATCGTGGATGCGTTTTCGCCTCTTGCACGTTGATTCGGTGTGATCGTCACGATGCGAACCAGCGGAACTTCAAATTCGGAGAAACTGCGCAACTAGCGGATGTCAAATAACTTAGGCATGGAAAAATCAGCTCAAACGCCTCCGGTAACGGATTTTGGCGCGCCAAGTGCCAATCAGATAGATGTCCTGGATTGGTTGTCCTCGGATTTCATCGTCTACTGACGCGAAACAGGAAGAGGGTCGGGTGCTTCGACGCCGGCAGCTTGCACGAACCGGGCTGATCGACTAGCCTGATCCCGTGGGGCAGATGGTAAAAACTTCGGGGAGATCCAGGCGATGAAACCAATCAGCAAGCCAACCGTTCCGATGCGTGATTCCAAAGGTTCCCGAACCGCTCGAGGCATCCATGGGTGCCGACTTGGGGCGTGGGGGGGATGGCTGCTGGTCAGCATGCTGGCAATCAGCAGCGCGATCGGCAGCGACAGGACACACGTGGCAGCGGAACAGGGCACGGTGACCGTTCGGCGGGGAGACCAAACGTTGCTGGTCTATCAGAGCGAGCCCAATCCCTACAAGGTCTACGTGCATTCCCTGATGACTCCCGCAGGCCGTCAAATCCTACGAGATTCCCCCGACGACCATGTGCATCACCGCTCGCTGATGTATGCCATCGGAGTCGATGGGGTCGATTTCTGGCACGAAGCTCCATCAGCTCGGCCCGGCAGACAGATCCCGACCGGCTCGCTCACCACTCGATCGGCATCGTCCAATGGACGCTGGCAAACCACCATCGAACAGGATATCGACTGGAAGGATGCCGACGACCAAGTTTTGCTGCGCGAGACGCGTCGGCTGAATCTGGACGGGGGCACCCTGCCGGATGCGACCCTGCTGGTCTGGGACAGCCAACTGAGCACACCGGAGGGTAAGGATCAAGTCGAACTGTGGGGACGACACTACTTCGGGTTGGGTCTGCGGATGATCCAATCGATGGACCAAGGCGGCAAGGTGTTGCGATCGACGGAGGAAGCGGACCAAGCGGTTCGCGGCACCGAGCAGCTTTCCACGGGCCCGTGGTGCGGTGTCACGGCAGCGGCGGATGGTCACCCGGTGACCGTCGCCATGTTCGATCACCCTGAAAATCGGCCCCAGGCCACTTGGTTTACCATGACCGGACCGTTTGCCTATCTTTCGGCCACCCTGGGGTGGAATGACGAGAAGATCGCACTGACCGCCGAGGCTCCGCTGCGACTGCGCTACGCGGTCGTCTTGTGGGATGGCGAAAAGTCACCGGCCGAGATCGCCGAAGCCTACTCCCTGTGGGTGGGCCAGCGATAAGGCAGGGCCGAGCTACTGAAACCTTAGGACTTGCAGGGCGGGCATTCCTGCCCGTCTTCCGGTCCTCGTCGGGTGCGGGTATCATCGAGGGCTGTTTTTCAGGATCGAATTTCCTTTGGTAACCATCTCATGACCGCATCACGGGGGGCTTTCGTCGCATGAGGCTCGGACTGATCAATTCGGCTTGGGTGCAGACCGGCCGTCCCACGACATACGGACTGCAGAAGACCAAGGAAATCGGCTTCGATTATGTGGACATTTTCGCCGACCCACTGGATATCGACATCCGCGAGCGGCGGTTGGTCAAAGACCAGTGCGATCGGTTGCAATTGCCCATCGTGTCCGTTTGCTGCGTCGCGGTGGGGCTGATCGATTTTAACCCCAGCGTCCAGCGATTCCACGTGGATCGCGTCAAGGCCTATTTGGATATGGCCTACGAATACGAAGCGGAGAACCTGCTGCTTGTTTTGGGGGAATACATCTGGAATCGTGAGGTGATTGGACCGGAAGAACAATGGCAGTGGGCCGTGCAGAATTGTCGCCAATTGGCGGAGTATGCAGTCGATCTGGATCTGCAGATCGCTTTAGAATTAGAGCCGTTTCCGCTTTCGCTGCTGAATTCCGTCGACCGGATGCTCCGATTTCTGGAGGATGTCGATCATCCGGCTGTGGGTGCCAATCTCGACATCTCGCATTTAGTGTTGGCTGGCGAAGGTCCGGAGCAGATTCGGCGACTGAAGGATCGGGCGATTCATGTGCACATTTCCGATTGTGACGGCAAAGTGCACGGAGATCTTCCCCCCGGTCGAGGCGTGATTGATTTTGAGCCATACTTGCGCGAAATCGCCGCGCTGGGCATCGACGCCGCGTTGAGCATCGAATTGGAGTATTCGCCCGAGCCCAACATGATCGAACAGTGGGTATTGGATGCGTATCAGGAAACGGACCGGCTGATGCGATTAGCCGGTCTTCGCGAGGGGAGGGGAACTTGACACCAGTGACAGCGACGGCAGACCTCGAACACGAGAAACGGCTGGCTGCGGCCAGGAGCTTGGAGTTTGTCCAGGACGGCATGTACCTGGGGTTGGGCTCCGGATCGACAGCAACCATCATGTTGCAGATGCTGGGTCAGCGAGTACGCCAGGGTCTCCGCGTGGCGGGTATACCCACATCGGAAGCGTCGCGGCGATTGGCCCGGCAGGCTGGGATCCCCTTGCTAGGATTCGATCAAGTCAGCCAGTTGGATCTGACGATCGATGGCGCCGACGAAGTGGATGCGAATCTGGATCTGATCAAAGGTGGTGGCGGCGCCCTGCTGCGGGAAAAAATCGTCGCGTCGCTCAGCCGCCGTGTCGTCATTATCACCGATTCCGCCAAGCAGGTGACGCGGCTGGGCGGTTTCCCACTGCCGATCGAAGTGGTCCGGTTCGCATGGCAACCGGTGGCCGATCGCCTTCGCAATCTAGGCGCAGAAATCCACTTGCGGCTTGATTCCGACGGCAACCCGACGCTGACCGACGAGGACAATTACATTCTGGATTGCGACTTCGGACCGATCGACGACCCGGCGGAATTGGATCGCACGCTGAACGCGATGCCCGGCGTGATGGAACATGGACTGTTCGTCGGCTTGGCCGACGTGCTGGTTATCGGTCAACACGATGCGTCGCGAGTGATCGAACGTGGATGATTTTTCGATTTTGGCGGGGGAGCCTAGCATGACAGACGGACCATTGAACGACCAGCAGGTGGCTGCGTTTCATGAAGACGGCTACTTGTTCATCGAGAACTTTCTGGACGAGGAAGAGGCCCGTTTGCTTCAGCAGGCGTGCCGAGCCGATTCCATCATGCAGCAGCATGCCATGGACGTGCGTGATTCGGCAGGTCGCCGCACGAACCTGTCGTTGTGGAACCATCCGGGCGATGACATCTACGGCATCATCGCGCGAAGCGCACGGATGGTCGATGCGGTTGAACAATTGCTGCAGGACGAGGTCTATCACTATCATTCGAAGCTAAGCGCGAAGGAACCGAAGATAGGCGGCGCCTGGGAGTGGCATCAGGACTACGGGTACTGGTACAACAACGGCTGCCTGTTCCCGGACATGTTAAGCGTGTTTATCGCGATCGATCCCTGTACCAAGGAAAACGGCTGCATGCAGGTGCTTCGCGGGTCGCACAAGATGGGGCGGATCGATCATGGGTTTGCGGGCGAGCAGACCGGTGCCGATCTGGAACGCGTCGAGCAGGCCAAGAAGCGGCTGGAGCTGGTCTATTGCGAGATGAAGCCCGGAACTGCCTTGTTCTTCCACGGAAACACGCTGCACACCTCCGAAGCGAATCTGAGCGAGCATCCGCGTTGGGGACTGATCTGCTGTTACAACACGAAGAGCAACGATCCCTACAAGGAACACCATCATCCTGGGTATACACCGTTGCACAAGGTCCCGGACTCGGCGATTCGCGAGACCGGAGCAAAATCCACCGCAGCGACGCAACGTTTTCTGCAGCAGGATCGAGACGATACGACCCGACGAATGGAAGCCGAAGCGAGCGGATGATGAGCGGCACGCCGGACCCCTGGCTGGACCTGAACTACCTGCCTCGCTTGCCGGCAGACAGAAGTCCGGCGATCGGCTGCATCGGTGCCGGGTTTATCATGGCCGATTGCCATCTGGTCGCTTACCGTCAGGCGGGATTCCAACCGCTGGCCATTGCATCACGCCATCCCGAACGGGCTCGCCAGGTCGCCCAGCGGCATGGGTTGACCGCTTATGACAGCTACCAGCAAAT
>SKVE01000383.1 GCA_007129635.1 Planctomycetaceae bacterium | reverse complement strand
CGAACCCACAGCCGATCGCCGACAGTAATCCCAACACGGCGGCAGACGCGTGGCGTTGCAACCCAAAGCCTTCTTCCAGAAAGGCGATGACCGGCTGCAGCATCGATACGCTGCTGGTGATCGCAGCCATGAACAGCATGAAGAACCAAAGGAAGCCGAAAAACTGTCCGGCCGGCATCATGGCGAAAACATTCGGCAACGCTTGAAAGCCCAAGGCGAAGGACGATCCGGTAAAGTCGCCCGCCGCCATCCCCAAGAAGATGAAGGCGGCCGGCACCGTGATCAGCCCCCCCAAACAGACCTCGAAGAATTCGTTCATGCTGCTGGACGTCAATCCGCTGAGCGCCAGATCGTCATCGCGGGACAGATAACTGGCGTAATTCACGATGATCCCGAATCCGACGGACAGGCTAAAGAACACCTGGCCCGAGGCCGCCAGCCACGTCTGAAAATCGAATAGTCTGTCCGGCTGCGGGTTCCACATGAAACCCAGACCGCCCACCACCGATTGGTCCGGTTTGCTGGGGTCCGGGGTACCCAAAGTCATCACCCGAATCAAGACGATCAAGCCCAGGATGATCAGCACGGGCATCGCGATCTTGCAAAAGGTCTCGATCCCCTTGTTCACTCCACGGTAGATCAGCACGAAATTGCAGGCGAAGACGATCGTCAATAACACCAGCAGGCTGCGATTGCCTTCGGCCAGCAGCGCTCCGTCCGCTTCGATCCCGACAAAATCACCGAAAAACTTCCCGTACTCGGAAGCATCCGGCCCCAGCATCAAGGCACCGGTCAGATAGTTGATGGCGTAACCCAGACACCAGGCTTCGATCAGCACGTAATACATGTAGATCACCAGCGGGATCAGGATCGCTAGCGAACCAAAATACTTCGAGATCCGATTTCGCCAGATGACCGTGTAGATCGCCGGCGCCGAATTGAATCCCCGCACCCCGGCATAACGGCCCATCGTCCATTCGGCCCAACACATGGGCAGTCCCAGGACCAGCAGTGAGATAAAATAGGGCAGCATGAACGCGCCGCCCCCGTTCTGAGCAGCATTGCCGGGAAAACGGAGGAAGTTTCCCAGACCGACGGCTGACCCTGCGACCGCCAGAATAACACCGATCCTCGATCCCCAGCGATCACGCACTCTGATTTCCGCCACACGACCCCTCCCCAAAATGGCATTGGAAGTTTCCGTCAGAAACCGTTTCTACCGAAGTTGTTCTAACTTTCAAGGCGTAGTATAGCGACAGCAATCATCGAAATATACTACCGAGCAGCCTGACGGACTGCCCGGGAGCTGAACGAATCATGGCGAACCGGTTACAATCAGGGCTCTGCAACTCAACCGATTTCAAGAGGCAATCCATGCGTCTCACCCGCATCCCACGTCAATCTTGCGACCGCACACCTTCCGGATCCGTGTCTCCGGCCGCACAGACCGATCGGAACCTATCGGGACAACAAGCCCATGTTGCTGGCATCCATCGGCACCTCTCGGGGTTCGCCGTTCTGTTGATCGGTGCCCTGGCAACCTTCGCAACGACGATGGCGCAAGAAGCGGGCGACGAGCCGTTTTATCGGCTCCGCGACCAGCAAAGCGAGTACTTGGGACCTGGTCGCGATGTGGAACCTCCGGCGGACGTGACCGAGGTACTGATCGGATATTTTGGCCCGGATGATCCAAAGGATCCGGAGACCGGCGGCATGTGGCGTGCCGCGACTGCCGTCGTGGACCAGGCGAATCATGACGGGGGATACCACGGCAAGCCGTTTCGATTGGTCGCTGCTTGGGCCGACAATCCCTGGACGGCAGGCGTCAGTTTGTTGGTGCAACAAGTGTATCGGGATCACGTCTGGGCGATCGTCGGTGGCATCGATGGCGAGACGACTCATCTGGCCGAGCAAGTCGTGGCCAAGGCTCGTCTGCCGCTGATCAGTCCGGTGGCCACGGACAAAACGTCCAACCTGGCGAATGTGCCCTGGATTTTTTCGGTGGCACCTGGCGATCATTTGCTCGCTCCGCCGCTGGCAATCGAGATCGCTCGGCACGCGGATCGAGGCGGGTTGATCGTGTTGTCGGCGGACGATCATGATTCGCGGCGCCTGGCGATCGAGTTGCTCGCCGCGCTACGCGACCAACAGATTGCGCCCCGATATCGCTACGTCGTTCGACAGGGTGAACAAGACCACGGCGAATTGGTCGAACGGGTGACGGCCGCTGATCCTGGCAGCGTCCTGGTGATCGCCGATGCGCAGGATTCGGCCACGCTTGTCCGATCGTTGCGCGCGGCGGGATGCACCAGCCGGATCTACGGAGGCCCCGCAATGGGTAGGCAATCGTTCATCGATCAGGCTGGTCGCGATGCCAACGGAGTGATATTTCCCCAGTTATTCATGCCGTCGGCCAATCGACACCCGGATTACGATTATGCCGCAGCCCACACTCACGATGCGGTTCAGATGTTGATCGATGCGATCCGAGAAGCCGGCTTGAACCGTGCGGCGATCGGTGACGCGCTGCGCGAGATATCTCCGATCCAAGGGATCACCGGGGAAATCCGCTGGGACGGATTGGGCAGCAACACGCGTCCTGTGCAACTGGCCGTTTGGCGCGACGGCAAACCGATCTCGCTGGACACGACCTCGAAAGCGCAATCGGCTCGATCCCTATCGTCTGTCGCCCACCATCTTGTCCGGACCGTAACGCCGTCCGTCGCGCTGGCCCGGGACGCTCAGGCTCTGCAACCCGTGGTGGTGGGACCGAACGCGTCTGAACCGATCCGCCAGGCGGCCACGGATCTGGCCGAGCTGCTGAGTCGGATCACCGGAGCTTCGTTCGAAGTCGTCCAGGGCGATGGTCGAAAAGGGCTGGCTGTCGGGATCGCTACGGATTTCCCGGATTTGGAGCTGGACCTGGATTTCTCAGCCGAGCCGCTAGAGCGACAGCGTTATCGGTTGCGTAGCCATCGCGACGGTGTTTGGCTGATCGGGGCCAGCGAGCAGGCAGCCGAATATGCGGTATGGGATCTCTTGCATCGCTTGGGGTACCGGCTGTTCTTTCCCACCGATACGTGGGAAATCGTCCCTCAGCAATCCGATCTGCAGGTGGCGTTGGATGTTTTGGAACAGCCTGATTTCATCACCCGCCAAGCACCTCGCGGAGCGCCTTGGTCGGACCACGCGCTCTGGAATCGTTGGCGGACTCGCAACCGGATGACTTCAGCCTTTTCGCTGAGCACCGGACATGCTTACGGTGGGATCATTCGAGCCAATGCAGAGGCCTTCCGCAACAACCCGGACTTCTACGCTTTGGTGGATGGCGAACGTCGTATGGCGGGTCGAGTCGACGGGGGCGGCGATATCAAGTTCTGTGTCTCCCATCCCGGACTGCGACAACTGGTGGTCCAGCATGCCATCCGGGTCGCCACGGCCAATCCGCAACAGGACAGCATTTCGATGGATCCTTCCGACGGCGGACACTGGTGCCAGTGCGATGGGTGCGATCAGATGGGCAGCGTCAGCGATCGAGCGGTTACCCTGGCCAACGATGTGGCCGAAGCGATCAATGGCTTGGAACTGGGGCTCAAGTATGTGGGAATCTACGCCTACAACGTGCATAGCCCTCCACCGTCCATCCCGGTCCATCCGAACGTGATCGTCAGTGTGGCCACCAGCTTCATCCGCGGCGGTTACACCATCGAACAATTGATCGAAGGCTGGGCGGACCAAGGCGCGGTGCTAGGCGTGCGCGAGTACCATGATGTGTTTCCGTGGAGCCACGATATGCCGCGGCGGGCGCGAGGTGGCGATCTGACGTACCTGAGTCGGACGATCCCCTATTTCTTTGAAAATGGGGCGCGTTACATGAACTCGGAGAACAGCGACAGTTGGGGAGCCAACGGTCTGGGCTACTGGCTGTCGCCGATCTTGCTGTGGGACGTGAGCGCCGCAGATCGCGTCGAGGATTACGTCGAGGATTTCTTGGAACTGGCCTTCGAATCGGCCAAGCCGCCCATGGCAGATTTCTATCATCTGTTGAATCAAGATCGGTCGACGCGCACGCCCGAAGATGTCGTAGGACGTATGTATCGGTCGCTGTCCGCCGCTCGGGAACTGGCCGCCTCGCCGCAAGTGCACGCTCGGTTGGACGATCTGGTGCTGTACACGCGTTACGTGGAATGTTACCACGATTACCGAGCTGCCAAAGGCGAAGCTCGTCAAGCGGCATTCGAGACGCTTTGGCGACTGGTCTACCGCATGCGAGATCGGATGATGGTATCGACCGTGGCGATCTGTGACCGAGATCGATTTCGAGACCGATCCGTAAGCGTCCCGGACGAAGCTGCCTGG
>SKVE01000148.1 GCA_007129635.1 Planctomycetaceae bacterium | reverse complement strand
TCGGCGGTCAGCATGCTCTTCAGATCCAAGGTGACGTCGTCGACGAACTGTTGGAAGATGTGACGCTTCTCGCGCAGAATCGCCTCGATTCGCTCTTCGATGGTGTCGGCGCACACATAACGAAAGGCGGTGACGGGATACGGCTGGCCCAGGCGATGCGCGCGGCTTTCGGCCTGGTCCTCGATGGCCGGATTCCACCAGCGGTCCATGTGGAACACGTAAGAAGCGGATTGAAGGTTCAAGCCCACGCCGCCAGCTCGCAGGGACAGGATCATGGCCTTGTGGCGTGGGTCGGTTCGGAAAGCGCACAGTACGTCGCTGCGCTGCTTGGCCGACATGGCGCCCGTGAACTTCAACGGGTTGAAAACTCGCAAGACGCGGGCGACCATGTCCACGCCGAACAGCCCGTCCGTGAACTGTGAAAACACAAGGGCTCGATGCCCCTCGGCGACCAGAGTTGCCAGTCGTGCCGAAATGTCCTGCATCTTGGCGGATTCGCCGGTGACCGGTTCTGCGTTGCAGATCTGCTTCAGCCGTGCGATGAGTTCCAGTACGTGGGTGATGGTCAGCGCAGGCCCATACTGCTGCAACCTGAGCGTGCCCTCCTGTTCCGCTCGGTCATAGGCTTCGCGTTGCCGAGTTCCGAGTTCCAGGGTCAGTTCCTCGATCCTGAGCGGCGGCAGATCGGGCAACACGTCGCCTTTCTTGCGGCGGAGCTGCAGGGTCTTGAGCGTCGAACGGATGTTCGTCGCGTGGCGGGGCACGGCCTTCTGGCCCGGTTCGCCCAGCAAAAAGTCGAGCAGGGAAACGAGATCTTCTGTCGAGTTTTCCAAGGGCGTGCCGGTGAGCGCCCAACGCCGGTCGCGTGGGATCCGTTTGCACGCTTGCGAGATACCCGAATCACGGTTCTTGATCCGAGACGCTTCGTCCAGCAACACCACGTCCCAGCGTTTACGCAGGACGGGCGAGTTGTGCAGGTCCAGCACGTCGCCTCGCAGCGTCTCGTATCCCACGAGATAGACGTGCGCGGGCATCCGCCACAAACGGCCTCGTTCGGCGGGCGTCCCCGAAACGAGCACGACGGCCAGCTCCGGCGCCCACACCCGCAGCTCGGAACGCCATTGATGGACAAGCGACGCGGGGCAAACGACCAGCGCGGACTGGATCCCCTCGCGAAAGCAAAGGATGCGCAGCGCGGCGGCAGCTTGCACCGTCTTGCCCAACCCCATGTCGTCGGCCAGCAGAACCTCGCGACGTGTCAGGAGCGTCTCGACTCCATCACATTGATAAGGCGCTAACGGCGCGTGCCAGCGAAGGGGACCATCTTCCTCGGTAAACAGCCGAGGCGGCGATTGCAGCGCGACGGCAAGACGCAGCAGCAGGTCGTCCGGTTGCCACGGCGCAGCGCTACCCGCACTCCCTTCGCCGGATGCACCTCGCCCGCTGGTCGGGGCATCCCAGGCTTCGAACCAACCGATATCGTGACTGGTGGACGGCGAACTTTGGATTTCGAACGATACCAGTCGCATCGGCGCACCGACTCGCAGAGACGGTGCGATCATCCATTGGCCCGGAGTTTGCCTGGGGCCGTTACGGCTCGGGATCATCGGTGTCGTCTTTCGTTAAATCGGTTGGGTACAGTTCCCGCAAGCCTCGCTGGATTCGGCGGAAGGGTTCGGACAGGAACCCGCGTGCCTCCAGTTCCGGTGCCAGGGCATGGGCTCGCATCCCTTGCGTGGGCGGGTCGTTTACCCAGTCCCGCTGAATCCGGCCGTCCGCAGCAGGCCCAACGACAAGCATGGGAATCGAGGGGGCGATTTCCGCGCGCAGGTAATCCCTCGGGCCAAGCGTGCGTCGGCACACCACCAGGTCCGGGTCACGGCGGCAGGTGTCGAACAACGAGTGCGCGATGGCGGCGATGCAGGCTCCGGTCTGCAGATCGTCCGGCCACATCCAGCCGCCGGGCGGGCCCGTGCGGTTGTGGACGAACTCCAGAGGTCGACCGCAGCGGTCCAGCAGCAGCAGCGCGCCCAGCCACACGCCACCCTGACCGGCGACTACGTCCAGATAGGCCGCGCACCCGTCCTCCGGCTTGGTCTGCGGTTTTCGATAGGGAATGGCCATACGCTCTTCCTAACCCGGCCTCCGGCCGTAACCAAAGTAGGTTGGGTCTCCGACCCGACCCGGTCGGGACGGAGTCCCAACCTACGTGCTGAAAAAGGGGACAGGCACCACAATCAATAGCGGTATGGTGTGCGGACAGGTACAACCTGTTGTGGAGCCAGTCCCCTTTTTCAGCAGTCCACAGCGGGGAGCGTGCGAACTTCGGAAGACGCTACGAGTCGCTATTCTCGCGTTCCAGCTCGGCGTCCGAGATCTCGCCATCCCCGAACTTGACGTCGTCTCCTTCTACCTCCGGCTGGTACGAAGGATCATACCGCATGAGATCCCATTCGGTAATCCAGCGCCGGATCTTCCAGCGAATGGACTTGTGAACATCACTTGCAGGGATGGGCAGCAGGCGGACAGCGTCACCGTAAGCCTGCTCGTAGATGGCTTTGATGCGGTAGCGGACCTCCTCCTGCTGTTCAGGGGTCGGAGATTCGAGTCTGGCGGGCTCGGCTTTCAGCAACTCGATGCCAAGCCGGCCGTATTGGGGATCAAGATTGTTCGAGACGCCAGCGTTACTGGGAACGAACGCCGATTCGTCATTTTTTCCGTCAGTGACCGTGGTCACGACGAAGCCCGTGGTCATTGCGAACACGGGGAGGATGCCGGCGCCGGTGGTTCTCGCGATCTCGCGCCACCAGCCAAGTTCCTCGTAGGCGTTGAACCGTTGCCTTTTCGTGAATCGTGCCATGCGATCAAGTTCGTCGAAAAAGACGACGATCCCTTTGCAGCCGCAGGCGCGAAAGAACTGAGCCAGTACGCGAATGCGATCGTGAGCCAACAAGGGGTTTCTCGGGGCGCGGAGGTCGTAAAGCGCCGCCTGACGGATTTCCTGCAGTTTCTGCCTGATGACCGTTACTCCCAGCGGTTTCCCCTCAAAATCCTCCAGGATTCGCATGCGGAGTTCCTCATCGGCACGAAACTCCTCGTACAAGTGCAGCAGCGCTCGAAAGCGATCGTGAATGTCGGCCTTCTCCGCCCACTGCCGCAAGCCGGCCAATGCGGCGGGGTTAGCGTCCAGGCCGGTGGCGACTTCCCGAATCGCTTTGCCCGTCCTGCCGGGCGCACGGGCGGCTTCGGCGATCGCCTTGAGTACGACATGTCCGCTTCCCAGTGGCATCTCCGGGCTGACCACATTGTAGCTGGTCACAAACTGGTCACGTTCGGCCATGTCCTGGAAGTATTCCAGAAGGTGCGATTTCCCATGTCCGAAATCGGCAGAAACGACTAACGGTTCGGTGGCTCGGCCTGAGCCGACGGATTCCAGGGCGGTTTGAAAGTCGTCCTTGATCGTGTGTTGTGTCGTCCCCAGTTGGCTGACCGCGTGCCGGCTGGGTACGCCTGCACGCAGCGCTTCGATCGCGTTCCGAGCTGTAACAATATCCCGAATCATGTCGTACCTCCCAGATGGACCAACGCGGCGGTGGGATTCGTCCGTTGGACGTCATGGATCTCCTGACCGATACGCGATTGCAAGGCATCATAGGCCCAGTAATTGCGAGGCGACGCCTCGTCATAGAACCTGGGCGTGGTAAGCACAATCAGCATAAAACGCTCGAACCAGTCGATCTCGTCAATAAAGCGGCGCAATTGTGCCAGCATTTGCACGAAAGCCAGATCGCTATAGGAAACCGGCGGCTCGGCGGCGCCTTCGGCCACCAGGGCATCCAATCGTTCCCAGGAGGCTCGGGCGGCGATCGCTTCCTGCAACCGCTGCAGCGTATCGGCCTGGCGCCGGGTACGCGGCTGCTTCTTGTATTCGTAGGGCCGGAAGTCCAGCGTGAGGACCAGCCCGTCATGCCCGGCGCGGGGAAGCCAGCGGCAGAAAGACGCCAGCATGTGTCGAGCGTTGGCGCGGGTGATCCGCTCGAAAATATGGATCTTCTTCAACGCTGCAGCCGCTCCGGGCATGGTGCGACCGGCGAACCAGTTCAGCAAAACCTCCCCGGTGGTCGGCGTCATCGTGTCTGGTAACAGTTGGGTTCGCACCAGAGCGCTGATGGCGGTGCGGAACTCGATGGCTAATCCCTGGTCCTTGATGTACCCGGTCACCAGTTCCCGTTGAAACTGGTTGATCAGATCGGCTGGCGTGCGCCCGTTATCCTGGGCAATGCTGTCGATATCGTTAAGCGATCGGCCTGGATGAACCACCACGCCGCGACTGTCCAGATACTTCCTGGCCTCCTCGGTCGTC
>SKVE01000619.1 GCA_007129635.1 Planctomycetaceae bacterium | reverse complement strand
CGTCCCTGGGGATCCAGCAGCAGGCCGTTGCTGCCCGGTTCCAGGCCGTAGAACACGCGGCCCGTGTAACCCGACGGTTGCAGAAACACGCGGATCCCTTGGCCTTCCCGCCACTGGAAGACGGCGTTTCGGGGGATGTCCGAGAACAGCAGATAGCCTGCTTGGGCCTCGGGCACCCAGACGGGTCCTTCGGTCCAAGTGAATCCTCGGGCCAGGATTTCGATCTGGGCATCTTCATCCAGCAGTTGCTCCACGGCCGGATCCAGACGTTCGATCTCACCCAGCGTTTCAGCCGCCGGGCTCGAACTGCCGACGATCCAGGTGCCCAGGCTGACGATCATTCCTGCAGCGATCGCGCCGGCCCATCCCCTCGGGTTGCGATTGGATCTCATCGAGAACTCCCTTGCATTCAACAAAAATTGCCGATCCGCGAACACAGGGCATCAGCAGATCATCGGAGCGGCTGGATACTTGGCCATCAAGTTCAGCGTTTCATCGATCTGCTCGGGATTCATGGCGCCGACGGTGATCGCGTCCAGCATGCCCAGTTCTTGGGCGAAGCGGATGCATTCGTCCTTGTGGTCGGCCAGGGTGCCTTCGCCATAGATCTTCATCCCGATCACTGCCTTGCCGTTCTCTTTTGTCTTACGCAAGACCCGAACCACATCATCGACCGGGCCGTCCATCTTGGCACCGCGAGGATTGATCCGAGCCAGCAAGACATCGACCCACGGACTCTCGGCAGCCACTTCCATGGCCTCGAAATTGTGGCAAGATACGCCCAACGCCTTGATGTGCCCCTTGTCTTTCGCCTCGGATAACGCGTCCATGTAAGGCGCCAACTGCTTCGTCCACAGGGGCGTGGTCGCACAATGCAGCAGGACCATGTCGATATAGTCCGTATTCAATTCGTGCCGGAACCGGTCCACCGTCGTACGAGCGATGTTCTTGGCGTGCGACGGAGCCACCGGTTCGACCGGACCATCGTATCGCCACCACAGTTTGGTCATGATGGCAACCTTTTCGCGCGGGATGCTCCGCAACGCTTCACGACAGTACAGGTGCGAGCCGTACAGGTCGGCCAGATCCAAGAACGTGACGCCTCGATCGTAACCGTGCTGCATCAGGGCGACCAGCTCTTCGAAACCCATCCGAGTATGGTCGCTTTGGCGATTGCCGCCGTGCATCCCGGTTCCCAGTCCAACGCGCGACATCTTGATGTCCGTGCCGGCCAACTGGACCTCCGGCGGCGCAGGCACATCCGTTGCGCCGGCTCGCGCCGTCGACTGATGACTTGTCAAATAAGCGGCGGCTCCGGCCGTCGCTGCCAAAAAACCTCGGCGATCCAATCCACTCATAATTTCCACTCCGCTTTCAGGCATGACGGATATCACATTTCCCAACGGTACATTTCCACTTACGCTGAACGATTCTCATAACGCTCGCGGATGACACCCCGTCCATCATGCCATATCCACGGAAAAATGCAAGCATGCCGATGGGTTAGACGCGTCTCAGGGTTCCCATCGCGGCTGGACCCCCAGCAGATGCCGGACAAAAAAGTCCTGACGTCTGCGACTGCCGTATCGTGTCTCGGCCGCTCCGTGTCCAACCCCGGGCATGACCAGCAGATCGAAGTCTTTATCGGCACGGATCAGTGCGTCGACCACCTGCATGGTCGAAGCCGGATCGACGTTACGGTCGGTTTCACCGACGATCAGCAACAGTTTTCCGGTCAGCCGGTGCGCGTGGGTGACGTTCGAGCTTTCGGCATAATGGGGACCGACCGGCCAGCCCATCCACTGCTCGTTCCACCAGATTTTGTCCATGCGGTTGTCGTGGCATCCGCAATCCGCCACGGCGGCGTGGTAGAAATCTCCGTGGGCCAGCAAGGCGCGCAAGGCGTTCTGGCCACCTGCCGATCCGCCGAAAATGCCGACTCGATCCAGGTCCAGCGCCCGCTCGGCTTCCGCCGCAGCTTGGATCCACAGGATGCGGTCGGGAAACCCGGCGTCGCCTAAGTTCTGCCAGCAGACATCGTGAAAAGCTTTCGAGCGGTGCGAAGTGCCCATGCCGTCGATCTTGACGATCACAAAGCCCAATTCGGCCAGCGCCTGTTGGCGGTGAAAGGCGGAGAACCGTTTGGGTACGAACGCGGAATGAGGCCCCGCGTAGATGTCTTCGATCACCGGGTACTTGCGTTGAGGATCGAACTGGGTGGGGCGGAAGATCACGCCGTAGATGTCGGTCTGTCCGTCGCGACCTTTCGTCACAAACGGCGCGGGGATCTGCCAGCCGGTCTCCAGCAGCGCGCTCCAATCGGCTTGCTCCAGCACGCAGACCAACCGGCCGTCCTGCACGCAGCGCAGCTCGGTCACCGGCGGCGAATTGACTCGCGACCACGTGGCGATCAACCAATGGCGATCGGGCGAAAACTGGATGGCGTGCGTCCCGTTGCTCTCGGTCAGCACGACCAGATTCGAACCATCGAAATCAACGCGGGCGTAGTGCAAGAAGTAGGGATCCTGGTCCGGCCGGATGCCCCCGGCCGCAAACCAGATCTGCCGCTGCTCCGTATCCACATATTCCACATCTCGCACCACCCACGGCCCTTGAGTGATCTGGTGTTTGGCGTCGCCGGTGATTGCATCGATCAGATACAGATGATTCCAACCGTCGCGTTCCGACATCCAGAGGATCTCGTCGGTCGCGTCCAGGTACCGCACGAACAATTTGCCGGAATAATCGATGAAGGTTTCACTGCGTTCCTCGATGATCGCCCTCGCGTCCCCCGTTTCGGCATCGACGGCGACGATCCGCAGGATCTGGTGCCCGCGTTGATTGAACAGGAAGGTAAACCGGCTGGAGTCGGGGGCCCAGCGCAGATCGCGGATGCTCCACGGGTTTTGAAACAGACCATCATCGACCGGGATCCATCGTCGGTGCTCGATATCGAACAACTGAGGGCGGTCGATGGCCACGCGATCACCCGGCTTCAGGTAGTTGTAGGCGTGCAGTTTGGGCTGCAATTGATCCCGTGGCGACGATTCGATGTAATGCACTTGCCGTGTGTCCCCGGCTTGGGTGCGGACGACCACCAGACGCCGCGAGTCCGGGGACCAGTGAAACGGACCCTGGTACGCATCGCCCGCAGCACCATCGGAACTCAGACGAAATTCTTCTTCCTCTTCCAGCGATCGGATCCAGACGTTGTGGTCTCGAAAAAAGGCTTGCCAGCGCCCGTCGGGTGATCGACCATCGCCGCGGCCCGCTGCTGAGCGTCTGCGCTGCTGCGAACGAGGTTCTTCCGACGGCCCAGCGATATCGATCACGTAGACTCGCTGTTGATCATCGATGCGGATATCCGGCAGCTCCCGATGGGCCACGGCGGCGGCCAGCAGATCACCGCGAGGATCGAGCACCAGCCAGGCATGGCCTTCGAACGTATGCTGCTGGCGCGACTGGCCGGGCGGCACCTGGCCGTAGCTTCGCCGCTGGCCCTCCCGGTCCAACCAGAACAACTCGACCGGAACGGCCGTGGTATTCTCGAAGCGAACCAGCAATTCCTCGCCCGTACGATCGCTGCGCTGCGGCACCGGCGCATCGATCTGCAGCGTCAGCGGTTGCTGGTCCCTCGTCAGCGGTTCCAATCTGGCTTGCTGGCGATGGAAGCGAAAACGCTGGCTGCCGATCCGGAATTCCACCGTATCCTCTTGCAGGTCCACTTCGATGTCTTCCAACGGCAAGCGATCCTTCCGAGCCCCCGTCACCCCGTGTTGGTGCAACGCCTGGGCCAATCGCTCGTGATCGACCAACGGTTGCCTGCTCTCCTGGCTCGCATCGACCAGCACGAACTCGTGTGCTCCAGGTCCGGTATCGACGCGATACCAGAACGATCGGCCGTCGTCCAACCAATGAGGACGCACCGTCTGGCGAAACACCTTGCCAGCCGTACTTCGCTGGAGACTGGCCGCGCGCTGATAGTCAGCGTTGGATCCTTGACCCAACGCGTCAAGACACGGGATCAGGATCATCCACAAAGTCAACGCTGGTCCCAGCACGGAACGCAGATCGGTTAGCGGACGTGACAACACCATATTTTACCTCGCTGGTTACGTGCTGGCTTCGTTCTGTGAAACATCGTAGCAGTACAAGTAGTTGCCGTGACGAATGTACAACCGGCCTCCGCAAACGACCGGATAGGCCCAACTACGACCGTCGCCTTGATCGGGGAGCCGGAACTGGCTGACCAAACGGTACTCCTCGGGAGTGCATTCGGCCAGCCCCACTCGAGATCGTTCGCTGAGCATGAACAGCAACCCGTCGGCGTAGGTGACCGCGCCTTTTCCGATGCCCCGATCACGAT
>SKVE01000337.1 GCA_007129635.1 Planctomycetaceae bacterium | reverse complement strand
CTCCAACTCCCGGATGAACCGGCTGAACCAAACGATTTCGTACGATGTCACGGTGACCAATACGGGAGATCGCCCGTTGGTGCTACCATTGCTGCTGGTACTGAACCCGGCGGACGGTTATGGCGGCATCCCTCAGGGCGCCACGGGCGCGCCGGACCAGCACTGGCTGATCAGCCTGGCAGAAAACGTACCGGGTGGATCGGCCTTGGCGCCCGGCGAAACGACCTTGGGACGCACGATTACTGTCGTCACTCCCGATGGGCAGCGAGTCGACTTTACCACCAGCATCTCGACCACAACGGGCCCGAACGCCGCACCAGTGTTCGTGTCGTCGCCGGTGGTCCAGGTCCAGGCCGGCCAGCCGTACGAGTATTCGGCAGAAGCGGTCGATCCGGACGACAGTGTGGTCAGCTACCTGCTGCTGGATGCTCCCGAAGGCATGAACATCGATGCCAGCAGCGGGCTGGTCGAGTGGTCGCCCACGTCGGCCAGTCCGGTGGAATCGGCCGTGGTGCTGCGGGCTTATGATCCTCAAGGGGCTTGGGCGCAACAGGAGTTTGTGATCACGGTCTCCGGAGGCAACCATCCGCCGGTGTTCGAGCCGCAACCGCGTACGGTCAGTCGTCAGCCGGGTATGCCGCTGGTCTTCCAGGTCGGCGCGAGCGACGCCGACGGCGACCCGCTCCGTTACTGGGCCACCAATCTGCCGCCAGGCGCCACGTTCGATCCTCCGACGCGCGCCCTGTACTGGACTCCGCAAATCACCGACGCCGGCATCCACCGCGAGATCACCTTCGTGGTGTCTGATGGTTTGGCGGAAACCACCGCACTGCTGGATGTGATTGTCGCGGCCGTCAACCCGCCGCCCACACTGGTCGATCCCGGCACCCGCGTGCTTCGCGAGGGCGATACATTGCAGTTCTTGCTGCGGGCAACCAACCCGAGCGGCAGCACCGTCACCTACGCCGCCGCCGGTCTGCCCGACGGCGCCACGCTGCACCCGCTGACCGGCGAACTGCGTTGGACCCCCGGATACGACCAGCATGGATTCTACGAAGTCATGTTCTCCGCCACTGCCAACGGGCTGACCGATTCCCGGCCGGGCTACTTCGTCGTCCTGGACGTCAATGGCCCGCCCCAGTTCGATCCGATCGACCGGTGGCGAGTGTTCGAGGGCCAGGAGATCGCGTTCCGCGTGTTTGCCCGCGACCCGGACAATCCGACGTTCGTCCCGCCGGCACGCCTGCCCGACGGCTCGCTGGCCTACGCGCCGGGAACTACTCCGACGGTCACCTATCGCTATGACGGTTGGCTGCCAGTGGGAGCCACGTTCGACGTCGATACGGGTATGTTCCGCTGGCGTCCGGCGTACGATCAGGCGGGCCAGTACTTGTTGAGTTTTGTAGCCACCGACGACGGCGGAGCAGGCGGGGTGCCGCTGTCGACCCGCATAACGGTTCCCGTCCACGTCCTGGATCAGAACCGTCGTCCGGAAATCCCGGCGATCGAAACCGTCACCGTCGCGCGAGACGATGTCCACGACCTGATGATCCAGGTCATCGATCCCGATGGCGACCCGCTGACCTTGACCGCCGGCAGCGGGCTGACCGGCCGGCCGCTTCCCAGCTTCGTCACGTTCACCGACCTGGGTGGTGGTCAAGCGTGGTTCCAGATCACACCGGGGCCCGGTGACCGCGGCAACCATCCGATCACGTTGACGGCCACCGATGACGGCCCCGGCACCACGCCGTGGGATCGACTGAGCCGTTCTGCCGATTTCGTCATCCAGGTGACTTCCGACAACGATCCGCCGGTGCTGCGGTTCATCGGCGACCGTGTGGCGGTTGTCGACCAACCGCTGGGGATCGCCGTCCAGGCCTGGGATTTCGATGCAGAACCGCTCGATTTCGCTTTAGACGGACTACCGGCAGCAACCATCACAGCGGGCACCAGTTATGGTACGGCCCTGATTCAATGGACGCCCGCACAGGCTGACGTCGGCCAATATGGCGTGACGGTCACCGTCACCGACCGGGGCAACGACGTCCCGGATCGCGCACTGTCTGCCTTCGAACAATTTCAGGTGGTCGTTCGCACCGCGAATGCCGCCCCCATTATCCTGCCGCTGGAGAAGATCACGATCCATGAGGGCCAGCCGTTGGTGTTCGATGTTCCGGCAACCGACCCTGACGGCGATCCGCTGCATTTCTGGGTCGATGGCGGTCTGCCGGACGGAGCGAACCTGGACCGGCAAACCGGTCGGCTCGATTGGACACCCTCGTTCGACCAGGCTGGGCAATATTCCATCACGATCCATGCGGGCGATGGCGCGGCTTCGGCCAGCGCCCTTCTGGAAATCGACGTGTTGGATACCAATCGTCCGCCCATGATCGTTCCCATCGCACCTTTGTTTGCTCGGGAGGGAACGGCGCTGCGGTTTACCGTTGCGGCGGCCGACCCCGATTCGGATCCCGTCACGCTCGCCGCATCCGGCTTGCCCCCCGGCGCCTCGTTCCGGCCAGAGACTTCGACCTTCTTCTGGACACCCGGTTACGATCAGGCTGGCGATTGGGAAGTGACCTTCACAGCGACGGATGGCCGAGGCGGCGAGAATTCGATCAGCGTGCCGATTCGCGTGGACGATGTGAATCGACCGCCCATGCTGACAGTTGCCGACCAGGCCGCGGTGGTAGGCTGGCCGCTTCAATTCACGTTGACCGGAACCGATCCCGACGGCGATACGCTCACCTATCGGGCCGAGCGGTTACCGGATGGGGCCCTGCTGGACGCTGCGACCGGGCAATTCGATTGGACGCCAAGACCGGGGCAGGTCGGCGATTTCGCGATCACGTTCCTGGCCAGTGATGGGCAGGCGACCGCACGCCGAACCGCGCTGCTGCGAGTCACGGCAACACCGGTCTCGCCGGCCGTGCACATCGAGCTGACACCCAGCTTCGCGGTAGCTCCGGGCCAGCAGGTGCTGGTGCGGGTCTCCGCATTCTCGTTGGCGGGCATCGCCAGCTTGCAATTATGGGCGGACGGCCAGCCTGTCACCCTGGACGGCCAGGGCCGGGCATGGTTCACGACCACCGAACCGGGCAAGAGCTATCTGGAGGCGGTGGCTACCGACGCGAAGAACGTGACTGGACAGACCAGCACGTGGCTGAAGGTGCTGGATCCCGACGATCACCTGGCGCCGGTCGTGAGTTTCGCTGCCGGGGTGGCCAATGCCGTGGTGTCGGCCCCGTTCGACGTCACAGGCACGGTGGCAGATGCCAACCTGGATCGCTGGATCCTGGAAATCGCTCCTTGGGGCACTCAGCAGTTTACGCAAGTGGCCAGCGGGAACAGCGTTGTCGACGGCACGCTGACGACGCTGGACCCGGCTCGCTGGCACAACGGCTTCTATCACCTGCGGCTTCGTGCCCAGGATATCGGCGGGCGGTCCACCGCAAGAGAAGTGAAGATCGAGGTCGCGTCCGCCGTCAAGTCGGGCGTTTACCGCTGGCAAGAGACCGATCTGACCGTCCCGGTCGGCGCACACGTGTTAGCGGTGACCCGGATGTACGACTCGCTGAACCAGAACCTGAGCGCCAGTTTTGGAAACGGTTGGCGGTGGGCCGAGGGTGATTTCCTGATCCACACCGAGGTACCGACGACGGGTCGCGAGCATTTGGGAGTCTTCGAGCCCCTGCGCCATGGCACTCGGCTTTACCTGACCCTGCCCTCCGGCGAGCGGGTCGGGTTCACCTTTATGCCGGAGCGTCTCGATGCGACGGGCTTGCCCTACTACCAGCCAGCCTGGCGGGCGGATGCGGGCGTCGCTTACCGGTTGGATTCCGTTGACGCCACGCTGACCCTGGCTGGGAATTCCTACTACGACCTGATGACCGGGCTGCCTTACCATCCGGCCAGTCAACTCTTGCCGGAACCCGCATTCACGCTGACCGCGCCGGACGGCGCGATCTACCGCCTGGATGGCCGAGGCCAGACGAGCGGGATTGAATTCCCCGACGGCAGCCGGGTGCGCATCACCGACACGGCCGTGCTGTCAGAACAAGGCACGCTGCTGCGAGTGCTGCGCGACAGCCAGGGCCGGATCACGCGCTTGGCCGGGCCTGACCAGCGGGTAATCGAGTACCGGTACGACCAATCCGGACGTCTGGTGGAAGCCGTCCAGACCTACGGCACGATCGATTCCGCGTATGCCTATGATACGGCGGGCCGGTTGAGCCTGGCAGCGGCCGACGGCGGTGGCGTAGCGGTTGCCTATAACGGCGGTGCGGTCGCCCAGCCGGTACGTGCCGATCTAGGCCGCCCCAGCCGGTTCTCCGGCCGGATCTTCGAGGACACGATCGCCGGCGACGAGCATCT
>SKVE01000689.1 GCA_007129635.1 Planctomycetaceae bacterium | reverse complement strand
TCAAACGATTTGTCGAAGAGGCGGGTGGGCAAATTCAATGCCGCCCCGACACTCCCCACGGCACCCAGTTTTTGATACGATTGAGCGAAGCGAGTCGTACCGCATCACCTGGGAGTGCACGAAGATGGGCAGCAGACAACCAAGAATTCTGGTGGTCGAGGACAAGCCGAGCGAACGGGAGGCTCTGGCGCGGTTGCTCAAGCTGGAGCAATACGAAGTTGAAACGGCAGATTCCGCGAAACAGGCGTTGACGTTCCTGCACGAGCCGATCGATCTGGTCATCAGCGACCTGAAAATGAGCAAGTCGAGCGGGTTGGATTTGCTGCATTATTGGAAGGAGCAGCGGGGGGAGACGCCCTTCATCATGGTGACAGCTTTCGGCGAGGTCGATTCGGCCGTGCAAAGCATGAAGCTGGGTGCAGCGGACTATCTGAAAAAACCAGTTGATCCCGAGGAGCTTTTGCTGCTGGTCGCCAAATGCTTGGAATCGCGACGCCAAGATCAAACCATCAGCGAACTGCAAACGCGATTGGATGAACGGCTCGGTTTCGAACGCATCATCGGCCGTTCCCAAGCGATGTTGACCGTTTTCGAGCAGGCTCGGCGAGTCGCCATGACGGAGACGACCGTCCTGGTCACCGGGGAATCCGGAACGGGCAAGGAGTTGATCGCCGAAGCGATTCATCAGAACAGCCCTCGGCGCAACGGTCCCTTCATCACGGTCAACATGGCCGCCGTCCCATCACACCTGGCAGAAAGTGAGTTGTTCGGGCACGTCAAGGGCGCCTTCACCGGCGCGACCGACTCGCGGGTCGGACGATTCGAAGCCGCCAATCGCGGCACGATCTTCATCGACGAAATCGGCGACTTCGCTTTGGAATCCCAGGCAAAACTGCTACGTGTTTTGGAAAACCGAACGGTCACGCCGATCGGCGATAATGACGACCGTTCAGTCGACGTTCGCGTCGTGGCGGCGACCAGCCGCGACCTGAATGCCATGGTCGCTGACGGGGAATTCCGTGAGGATTTGTACTACCGGTTGAATGTGGTCAACCTGCATTTGCCCCCGCTACGCGAGCGCCGCGAGGACATCTTGTTGTTGGTCAAACATTTTCTTCGGGACTTGGCCCAGCGACTGAACCGGCCGCAACTCTCGGTCGATCAGCCGTTGTGCGAGTTCCTGGAAACCTACGACTGGCCGGGGAACATTCGGCAACTACGCAATGTTATGGAAAGCATGGCCGTTCTGGCACCCGGCGATCTGTTGACCGTCGACGACCTGCCGACGACGCTTCACGATTGTTCTCGGCGAAACGATAGTCTGAACATCCCGCCCGGCATGTCGCTGGAAGAGGTCCAACGCGAAGCTGCGGAACAAGCGTTAGCGCAACACGAGGGCAATCGGACCCATGCTGCGGCAGCCTTGAAGATCTCTGTCCGCACGCTACAACGCAAGTTGAAAGCCTGGGGATTGGATGATCTCACCGTGAGCGAGTCCGCTCTTTTTGACGGCAAAGGGCACCGACACGAAGCGACAGCGAGGGATGAGAATGAGTTGGAGGAGTTTTAGCTTTCCTAACAATTCACGCGCTCTCGCGATATCAGCGGCTACGCGTAGCGCAACATGGCCGCAGCCACCTTCTCAGGACCGAACCGATCGCGCGGCAGCGAATACACCGCCCCCCCCATGAATGAAGATCCTAACCACCGCCAGGTTGACCAGCTCTTCGGCGTTGGCTGCGTTGGGTTGCGAGGCAGCGACCACGCCCGTCTGCGAATCGACCTCTCCCCACTGTTCGGCGTGCTCGGCGACCAGCAGGGTATCCACTTGGCCCACGGAAGCCGCCTGGACGATGGTATCCATGTCGTCGGTTGCCGTTTCGCTTTGCGCGGAATCCTGGTATCGCGCCCAAGCAACGGGACACGAGCATCGTTAAGAAAGTCCGACAAGGCGAGTTGATGCGACGGAAGTATTGAAGAATTTCGTCTTTCTTCTTGATGTCCGGATCCGACCCTCCCTGGCCATGAAAGATCATACTTCCGGCCGTCGATGCGTTGCCCGTCGAGTGCTGTTGTAACGAGCTGACGTATTGGTCGATATTCAGAGCGGATCGCAGATCGGTAGGCAGGCCCTCGGGCTCAAGTTCGGAAACCGCAAACTGAGTGCCCTCCAGTAGACGGACCCGGTTTTGGCTGACTGCCTGATTCATCACGTTCTTGAAACGGATGGAGTTTTGACGTACCTCACGCCCCGTTCGGAGTGTGGGGATGTAGATCGACAATGCCGGATCCATGTCGGCTTCGGTCAGTTGTTTAGGTGCTTTTGAGTAAATGTATCCATGGTAGATTTATGTTTCATGATCGCTTCCGGTTCAGGCGGGCTAGAAGAACGTCTTGACGCGGCTTCTTAAAGCTGGTCGATCTACCGATCCTGTTCGTCATCGTCGCCGACATCGATTTGGACGCCATTGTCTCCCACGTCGACGCCGACTCCATCCTCGCCGACATCGACCTGGACGCCATTGTCTCCCACGTCGACGCCGACATCCAAATCGAGTTGGCGGTCTTCCTCCTCGCCATCGACTTCTGCTTCCTGCGCCGGTTGCTGGTCGGGAGCGGTTTGCGCCGGCGGGTCTTCTGGAGCGGGCGCGGATACTGGCTGCGAGCATCCCGGAAACGCGGTAGCCAGAACGACCATCAGGGTGAAACTGCGAGTTCTGGTGACAGTCATTGAATTCTCCTTGTGAGGGGGGGATGCAGAAATCTGCTCCGTCTGCGGATCCAACCGCAACCGAGTCCTATTCGTATGCGGTAACAGACATGCACAATTTGTGCCAAAGCGACCACGTTGTGATCAAGGTCGCCAAACCTCTACTCGGTTTGAGCGACGGCTCTGCGTCACAGTATCGTCGTTTCGTACAATTCGACAGCAACACAGGATACAGAAAGAGCACCGATGAGAAACCCAGTTTTCCTTTCGGCAAACATCCTTGGCACCTGGGACCCGTCGATCCAAAGCAGGCCTGAAACCTGTACCGCACCAATGGTGCGGTGCGTTGAGCAAACGCTCCGCCAGTCTGCCGCTGTGCTACGACAATTTGTCGGTGTGGATGCGCTGCCATCGCACAAAAAGGTAGCGAAACCCCGAAATTTTCACGTGCGGCATCCAAAATGCTATCCGTAGGTTTCTGGCATACCAGTGTTTTTCGGACGGACGAATGTCGCTGAAAATGATGTCCTTCATGCTTACTAGGAGTGCGAGCAATGACTACGTGGAACAAGATCATCTATCCCACGGATTTTTCTTCGGCTGCCGAGGCAGTCTTCGACACCGCCCAACGATTGGCTCGCGATAGCGATTCGCTGCTACTGATCGTGCATGTGGTCGAGCCCGTCGCGGCGGCGACACCGGGCACGGTGGCTCCCCCGGTGACCATGGGGGGCACGGATCTGTCCGAGCCTCAGCAAAAAGCGGTCGATGAAGCGCGCGAGGAACTGCAAAAAGTTGTGCCCACCGACCCAGCGATTCGTTTTGAGCATCGAGTAATCGAAGGCCTTGCCAGCGACGGCATTCTGAATTTGGCCGAGCTGGAACAGCCCGATTTGATCGTCATGGGGACGCACGGACGAACGGGACTGAAACGGCTGCTGATGGGCAGCGTTGCCGAGAAGATCGTCCGGCATGCTCGTTGCCCCGTATTGACGCTGCAGGCCTCGAAGTCTTCCTCCGAAAACAGCGGCGAAAGCGAGCCGTGCCGTTCGTGATTACTGCTCTTGGCGGTCCTTCATGAGTGCATCTAACCGGCTGGCGAACTGGCCGCGTGTCAGGACTTGATCGCATCCGGCCTGACGTGCTCGCTGCAACACGGTGCCCAGAACGTGCGAAGCGTACGCGACAACCCGAGCGGGCGACGAAGATCGACGAACTGCTGTCACGATCCGCTGCACATCGCAATCCGAGGCGGACAGATCGAGGATCAACAAATGCGGCGATACCTGGTTGGTCACGTGTTGCAGCACTTCGTCGGTGCTCGTCACCAAGCGTAGATCGACGGCTGCGGCACGCGCCGCTTGGGCGACCCGAGACGAAAACAGCAAATCCGTCGAGAGCAGCAAAACGGACATGGCGTCAAATGGCTCCAGGCCCACGTTGGGCATCGCCGATCTGAATGGCCTCGTCCATCGGCAACACGAAGATCTTTCCATCCCCGATGTTGCCTTCGGGACCGGTTCGAGCGATTTCGATGATCGCATTTAGCGTGCGGTCTAAGAAATCATCATTCACGGCGATCTCCAAGGCGATTTTCCGCAACAGATGCGTTTTGAACTCGACGCCCCGGTACGTCTGGTTGTGGCCCTTCTGGCGGCCGAATCCCTGG
>SKVE01000472.1 GCA_007129635.1 Planctomycetaceae bacterium | reverse complement strand
GGTGCGCCTGCCGCCCGAGGCGACTCCGGGCGTCGGGGCGCCGCTGCGGGACTGTCCTGTAGCACCGCCCGACTTCGGTCCAATGCCTTGCGTTCTCCGCTGGCCGGTTCACCAGGCGTCTGCGCTTGGAAACGCCGCTGCAAATCTTCCTCGGAAAAACGCCCGCGTTGATCCAGTTGGTTTTGCGTCAGCCAATCGGAGCGGAAGGCTTCCTGACGCTCGGAACTCGCGACGGTCGGCAACGCGGAAGGCCGGAAGTTGCCGTCCATTTCGGTGACGACGTTGCGAGCCAACGCGTTCTGCTGAACGCCAAAGAACGTATTCAACCGGCTTCGATTATCGAATTCCACCGCCTGGGCTTCCTCCTGGAAATACTGTTCCGTCTGTTCTTGAGCCAGCCGCAGAGCGTCGACGTTCGCCGCATGTTTGTCCCGAGCCAGGGAACTCTTCGACAACCGGCGGGAGGTATCACGGCTGTCGCCCAGCGACTGTTCTAGCTGTACCAGGTTGCTGTAAACGCGGGCGCGAGCGTAAGGGTTTTCGGTGTCCCAGACCTGCATCAGCCGTCTGATCTGCCGCGTGTTATAGTCGTACACGTCGGCAGCCAGATCGGCTTCCTCGGTGACTCGACGCATCGTGCCGTCAAAGGCGAACCAGCGGTACGATTCAGGCAGCCGCAAACGGACCTGACTCAGTTCGACGTTGATATTCAGCGTCTGCAAGAACGGGAAGGCAATCCCACGGATCGGATGAACGGGCGGTAGCCTGCCGCCGTAATGCAGCACCACCGGATAATCCCGATCGCCCTCGGCCGTCTTGATCAGCGGGATGCGCACTTGGCCGGGCAGCGCGGCGTCGGGAACGGGAGCGGGCTTGACCGGCTGGCCAGCGACGGTCGCCGTCCAGAGTTCCGCCGGGTGCGGCGACCCGGCATGCGGCAACTGGATTTCGAGGAACTGTTCGGTGGTGTTGTAAACGTGATACGTCTGGCGGCCTCGGTAACTGCCGGCGGCATCGACGATCAGGAAGGTCTCGGCCAACCCGATCCCCGCTCCGGCGGTTTCCACGGTGCTGCGTTGGACGGTCCGGAAGCTGAACTGCGGCGTTTGGCCATCACCGCTGACCAGAAAAGCCTGTGTGATCCCATCGCCCAGGATGTTGGCCAGTCGGCGCCAAGGTGCCTGTTGGCGGTTTAACGGCTGCAGGTGCAGGCGTTCGATGATCTCCACTTCGTCGCGCCCGGCCTCTTCCAGGGTAACGTATCGCTGGTCGGTCCGACCGGTCTCGAGCACGGGGATCGGTGCCTGCTGCGGCTGTGACTGCCGCGCGTCGGCCATGGTCAGCAGACGGTCGTTTTCAATCAAGACGCGATACTCTCCCAACGTCTCGTCCTGCAACTGCAAGCGGACTCGTTGCCAACCGTTCTCTGCCGCTTGGATGGTCTTCTGTCGCAACCGGGGCGCGTGGATGCGAGGCTGCTGCATCGCAGCGGGGATCAGGAAGACGACTTCGCGGATACCGGCGTCCACGATCTTCAGATCGAGGACGATCGTCTCTTCCACGGCGATATTGGTGACCTTGACATTGGTCACCGTGAATCCACTGACACGCGGCGGGCGAGGCGATATTTCCAGACGTCCGCTGTAGTCCGGATCGGTGTACCGCAAGGCCAATCGGGCCAAGGGCCGTTGAACGGGTTCCAGCCAGGTGAACGTGTTGCTCAGCAGGATCGGTTCGCAGTTTTGCAGATCGGCGGCCTGAACCTCGAAGGCCGGATCGATCTGGACCACGATGGTGCCCTGCTGGTCGATGACATCCAGCACCTCAAGGCGTGGCACCGGCACCGGATCGGTCGCCTCGCGGCGGCCCAGCGATCCGGAAAACACGAGTGAAAACGACTCGGTCTGACCCGACGGCAGCCAGATGGTCAGCAATCGCCGCCCCTGGTCCTCGGTCTCGTTCCAGTCCAACGGAGCGGGCCCCACGTCTTGCAGGTCCCATTCCTGCGGCAAGTACATCCGCACTCGGTGGACCGGACGCCGCTGGACTTGCATGACCACACGTGCCTCGACGGTCGTCTCGCGTTCCGCGATACGCAACAACGTCTGTACCTGGGCAACGGTCTGGTCGGGAATGGGCAGTGCGGTCAATTGCAGGGTAAACGGCACTGCAGCGAACTGGTAAGCCTGGTAGGCCAGCAGACCCAGCGGGCTCTCCTCGGCCGAATCGCCAGCGCCCATCAGCGTCGCGGCATCGGCGGCGATCTCGGTCCTGGTCAGTCCTACGGTACGCTCGGTGCGCAGATCCAGCAGCGAACTGCGGCGGATGGAGATTCGACCTCGCTGCAAACTCGCGCCATCCACAGCGACAGCGGGAACGGTCACGCTGGTGGGATCTTCGGCCTGAACCGCCCCACGCTGTGACAGGTGCAAGGTGATCGATTCGCTGTCCGCCGCCTCCTGCAGCAACATGATCTCCAAACGAGACTGGTCCGGCTGAGTGCTGGACTGCCAGCCTTGGATGTTGCTGCCGATCACTCGTTCGACCAGATAGCCGTCGGGGACCAGGATCGTAAAACTGTCGCGCCGGCTGCGTGGGAACAGTAATTTTAGCCGCCAGGCCAGGCGCAGCCCGTCTTCCTGGACGTCCAGGACAGCCTCGGATTCGACGGTCAAGCTGCGATCCACAACGCCTTCGGCAACCCGCGGACGCCATTGCAGATGGAAATCGCCGGTCATCGGCAGAGCCGTTTCGATCCGAGCGTCATCGACATCGGTCTCGAAGTCCGTTTGATCGTCGAGGTTCGGCAAACGGACTTCGGTCCCCGCAGCCGGAACATTCAAGGTCAACGAAGCGGCCGGAGCGGCTGGGATTTTGGCCGAGACGACTCGCCATCCCCCGCGCCGTTCCAGCGGAACTCGGAAGGTCAGCTCCAGACGCTTTGTGCCTTGGCCCTTGACATGCAACAGTACAAGCGGTTCGGGGGGCGCGGGCCGAGCCGCAGCTTGCTGCGGAGTCGATTGTGGCGTGCTTTCTTCCGAAGTCACGGGCACATCGGGGCCTGGCGAGTCGGCTGTCGAGGTGACGATCTGTAGCTGGGCCGGTTGTCCGTCCAACCGAGCTGCCGTGATCAACGCCTGCTGCAATGCCAAGGGGATCGTGACGGGCTGATCGGAGAACACCTGGATGTCCCAACTGCCCTGCAATTCCAGAAAGTCGCCGCCAGCCAGCGTCGCTTGATATGCCGCGCCGGCCAGCGCATAAGGTACGATCGGTGGTTTGGCATCCAGACGCCTGTCCGGATAGGCTCGATTCCATAGCTGTCGATAGGTGGCGTAAGGCACCAAAACCTGAGTGGCGTTTTTTATCCCCTCGTCACCCTGGTCCGGATCGTACGGGATGATCACGGCATCCTCAGGCAACTCGATCGGACCGGGCGGCAGCAACAGATCGACCAGCGGCCGTGGGTCAAACCCGGGCCGCTGCTGCGCTGAAACCCACCCAGGCATCAGCACCAGTCCTAGCGCTAACAAGATCGTACCCGCCGTCGATACGGCCGAACCGCGCGCCGTCCAACCGACCGCCGCCAGCCACCGATCGCAGCATCCACCCAGCAGGCGGATCGTTGCGACCAGCAGGTAATAGAGCAGCAGCAGGCAAGCGGAGAAGAACGCCGCCGCGGAAGCGTCGCCCAACAGGTGAGCCCATCCCGTGACCGGCGGCAACACCAGGGCCACGATGATCACGACCAGAACAAAGGCCATTCGCCGCCGCAGGGGCGCACGCGTCAGCCCGATCCCGATCGCCAGGACCAAGCCGGCGACGGCCCACGTCAGGCACTTCATCTGCTGTCGATTGACCAGCGTGACTGCCAGTTGCGGATCAGCGCCAAGGCTGCGGAAGGTGACTGCGCCAGCCTCCTGTTGCAGATCGATGCGCAGGCTGCGGACACCGTCCAGCGCCCACAGCTTGCGTTGCTGGGCAGCGGCTGGCGGGGCTTCTTCTTCCGGTTCACGCAGCAACTGGTCTGCCGCAGGAACAGGAGCCGCCTCGGGTACCGCCATGTCGCCATCCAGCATTTCCTGCTCTGCTTGCTCGGCCGGGAAGGGACCAAAGGGATCCTCCATCCCGCCCGCTTCGTGGAACTCCGGGCCCAGTTCCATCGCCGACATCGGCGCCACTTCGGATGACACCGTTGGTGCTCGAGCCGCCTGCTCCATCATGATCATCCTGGTCGGCCAGATCCTGCCCAGTTCGAAAAGCATCCCGCCCAGCGTCGCAAGGGGCGAAGTGGGCGGCGACAGATCGCTGGTTTCGACCGTGCCGAATGAACCCACCACCTGGTGACTGGACGGCACATACAAACGCCACTGGAGATCCGC
>SKVE01000227.1 GCA_007129635.1 Planctomycetaceae bacterium | reverse complement strand
TCGGACGCCAGCCGAAATACTTCCGCTGGACCACGCCGATGAATTACCATCTGTTCGCCGCTTCGCGCGGTTTCGAAGCCCTGGAGGCTCGGCGCTCGCGACGCGAGGTGGGATCGATCATCCGCGTCGAAAAATCATCCAGTCTGAACCCGGCCAATCAGCCGGTCAGCGTCTCGGCCTGGGTCCGGCCGCTCGGACCGGATGGCGTCGTCGTCGCGCAAGGCGGTGGCGTGCTCGGCTACTCGCTCTATCTACGCCAGAACGTGCCGCATTTTGCTGTCGCCATCAAGAACGAACGGTTTGTCGTGGGCGGCAAGACGAAACTGGATCGAGACTGGCATCATTTGGCAGGGGTGCTGGCTGCCGATGGGACGTTGCGACTGTATGTGGACGGGGTTCTCGCCGTCGCGGGGAAAGCCAGCGGGCTGATCCCCGACCAACCTGCGGACTCGTTGGAAGTCGGTGCGGACGAACGGAGCCGGGTCGGCCCGTACTCGGCCAAAGAAGTCCCGTTTCGAGGCGACATCGACGACCTGCGGATCTACCGAGGGGAACTGCAGGAAACGGCCATCGCAGCCTTGGCCGACGGGCAGACCGAGATCCTCGCCGCCCAAGCCCAATTGGTGTTGCACTATCCGTTTGATGACGGCAAGGCCACCGATGCTTCGGGTCGGAACAACCACGGTAATCTGGTCGGTACTGAAGTGGTGCCCGGGCGTCTGGGCAACGCACTGCGTTTCTCCGGCGTGCTGCCCGGCGATCCGGACGCCAGCCATGTTCCGTTTCTGTGGTCTCATGATCTGCCCGTGATGGTCCGAGGCATGGTAGCCAGCCCTGACAAGCTGTATGTCGCGGGACCGCCTGACTTGCTGGACGAGGAGCAGGCGCTTGCCAATCTGAACGATCCGGCCACCCAGGAAGCGATCGCCGCGCAGGACGCCGCTCGACGAGGTGCCCACGGCGGCTTGCTCCACGCCATTTCGACTCGCGATGGGACCAGCCTGCAGGCGTTGGAATTGCCGACCTTTCCCGTGTGGGACGGGCTGGCCGCAGGAAAAGGACGGCTGTTCATGGCTGGTGCCGACGGCACCGTACGCTCTTTCGGGCCTAACTGATGAAGTCCACCGATCGACAACCTCCCGCATGGCTGGGACCTTGCGTCGGCACGTGCCTTATCGTGTTGGGTTGCTACCAGTTCGCCTATGCCGTGTTGTTGGGAGTCGGTTTTCGTATGTTCCTACGATTTCTGGAACTCGTGTTTCAGAAAGAGATTGAGCCCGATGCACACATTTCTATCGTCACGACGATCGCTCATTTGGGTTCGTGGCTGGCAACTTGGGCGGTGATCGCCGGAATCCTCACGCTTCTGAACAAGCACATCGCAGTCTACTTCACGGCGATCGCCGCGCTATTCGCCTTTTTGCTGGCGTGGTGTCACCTGACGGTTGCGTGGAACGGTTTCGCAATGCTCTATGTTGTCATCGGAGCCGTGCTCATACTTGCATCGATCGTCACATACCGATTGCATGCGTCAGCAGCCCCCATCGGCCCTCGGCCCTAACGGACGATGCCTTTGGATTTCATCAGGGCCATGATGCGGTCGACGCAATCTTCCACGCTGGACTCGTGCGTCGGCAGCGTCAGGTCGGGATGCTGTGGGACATCGTAGGGGAACGAGACGCCCGCGTAATTGGGAAGCTCGCCGGCTTCGGCTTTTGCATAGGGATCGCCTTCGGCTCGCTCGCGGCACACCTCGATCGGCGCGGACAGATGGACGACCAGGAATCGATCTCGGCCGACGACTTCCGCCGCTCGCTGCCGGACCTCTTCGCTGGGCGCAACGAACGCTACCAGACAGATCATTCCGGCATCGTTCAGTAGTTTGGCGAATTCCGCGCCGCGACGCACGTGCTCGGAACGGTCTTCGGCAGAGAAACTCAGGTCTTTGCTGATCCCGAGCCGCAGATTTTCGCCGTCCACCACGGCGCTGACGCGTCCCATGTCAAACAGCCGTCGTTCCACGGCATAGGCTAACGTCGTTTTGCCGGCACCGGTCAGACCGGTCAGCAGGATCGTCGCCGGCCGCTGGCCGAATCGCGCCTTGCGTTCCTCGGCGCTCACGCGACTGGTCTGAGTGTGCAACATCGTGCTGGCCGGCAGATCATCCCAATGGTCGTGACGTCGGTCGGCCGTGACGCGTGCCATGATCATCCCGGCGCCGACCGTGACATTCGTCATCCGATCGATCATGATCAAACATCCGGTGCTCCGGTTCCGCCGGTAATCATCGAAGGTGATCGGTTCGGCCAGCGTGATCGCACAGCGTCCGATCTCGTTCAGTTCCAAAGTGGGCGCATCGCGGCGGTGCAGCGTGTTGACGTCGACCTGGTAACGCAACGTATCGATGGTTCCGCTGACCTGTTTCGTCGTGTGCTTGAACAAGTACTGCTTGCCCGGAATCATCGGTTGGTCGGACATCCACACCACCATGGCATCGAATCGCTGCTCCAACTTAGGCAGGTTGCCCGGACGGACGATCATATCACCGCGACTGACATCGATCTCGTCCATCAACGTCAACGTCACGGCTTGCGGAACGAACGCTTCCTGCAATGGCCCATCGAATGTCACGATCGACTTGACGCGACTTGTTTTGCGCGACGGCAACACCATGATCTCGTCGCCGCTGCGAATGATCCCCGAAGCGATCGTCCCGCAGAAGCCGCGATAATCCAGGTGGGGACGGTTGACCAGTTGTACCGGGAAACGGAAGTCTTCCAGATTCCGGTCCGACCCGATGTAGACATTGTCCAAGAAGTGCATCAGCGTGCTGCCCTGGTACCAGGGCATGTTCAGGCTGGGGTCGACGATGTTGTCACCTTGCAAAGCTGAAATTGGCAGGAAATGCAGATCGGGGATATCCAGCCGCGCTGCGAAGCGGATGTAATCGTCGCGGATCTGTTCGAACACCTCGCGACGGAAGCCGACCAGATCCATCTTGTTCACCGCCACCAGCACGTGCCGGATGCCCAGCAACGAGACGATGAAACTGTGCCGCTTGGTCTGCGTCACCACGCCATTGCGAGCGTCGACCAAAATTACCGCCAGATCGCACGTCGACGCGCCCGTCGCCATATTCCGCGTGTACTGCTCGTGGCCCGGCGTATCGGCGATGATGAATTTTCGGTTGGCCGTGGAAAAATAACGATACGCCACGTCGATCGTGATCCCCTGCTCGCGTTCGGCTTTCAATCCGTCGGTGAACAGAGCCGGATCGAAACCGCCACCGGTCGTACCGTGGACGACCGAGTCGCGTTCGAGCGTACGTAACGTATCCTCGTAGATCAGCTTGGCGTCGAAGAACAGACGGCCGATCATCGTGCTCTTGCCGTCATCGACGCTGCCACAAGTCAAGAACCGCAGCAGTTGTTTCCGTTCATGTTGCGCCAGGTAGGCATCGATATCGGTGGCGATCAAATCGGAGCGATGTGACATTAAAAGTACCCTTCCCGCTTCTTATCTTCCATGCTTCCCTCGTCGTCATTGTCGATTACTCGACCCTGTCGTTCGGACGTCGTACACAGCAACATCTCCTGGATGATCTCTGGCAGGGTCGTGGCAGTGGATTCGACGGCGCCGGTCAGCGGATAGCATCCCAGCGTTCGAAAGCGAACCATCTTCATCGTCGGCTGTTCGCCCGGCAACAGTTTCAGACGATCGTCGTCGACCAGGATCCAGTTCCCATCGCGACAGACCACCGGACGCTCGGCTGCAAAGTATAAGGGAACGATCGGAATTTTCTCCAGATGGATGTACTGCCAGACATCCAATTCGGTCCAGTTCGACAGCGGGAACACTCGGATGGTCTCACCTTTACTCACCCGAGTGTTGTACAAATGCCAGAGTTCGGGACGTTGGTTTTTCGGATCCCAGCGGTGAAACTGATCCCGGAAGGAGAACACTCGCTCCTTCGCCCGGGATTTTTCTTCGTCCCGACGAGCCCCACCGAACGCGGCGTCAAAGCCATAGTGATCTAAGGCTTTTTTCAACGCCTCGGTCTTCATCACCGTCGTATGCTTGCCACTGTGGGTGAAAGGGTCGATCCCTAATTTGCGGCCCTCTTCGTTGATGTAAGCCAATACCTTCAGTCCCAATTCAGTGCAAGCATAGCCCTCCCGAAATGCGTACATTTCGCGGAATTTCCAAGTCGTATCTACGTGCATCAAAGGGAAGGGCGGTTTGGCTGGATGGAAGGCCTTCATGGCCAATTGGACCATGACCGAGGAATCCTTGCCGACGGAGTACAGCATCACAGGATTGTCGAACTCGGCAGCCACCTCGCGAATGATGTGGATACTCTCGGCCTCTAATTCTTTCAGATG
>SKVE01000094.1 GCA_007129635.1 Planctomycetaceae bacterium | reverse complement strand
TGCTTCTGCAAGAAAGCGTTCGTCAACCCGACGGCTTCGGTGGCGATGCGTTTGCCTTGCAGATCCTGGACAGTTCGGATCGGCGAGTCTTCGGGAACGCACAGCACCCAGCGGACCGGGCGCCGGCTGACTTTTGAGAACACCAATTCGCAGATCTCGACCACCTGGGCGCTGGTTTCCAACACCCAGTCGTAGCCTGTGATCCCCGCGTCCAGGATCCCTTGCTCGACGTACCGAGCCATCTCCTGGGCGCGGATCAGCAGGCATTCGATTTCCTGATCATCGATCGATGGGTAGTAGGACCGGGACGAGAAGGTGATGCGATAACCGGCGCGGCGAAACAGTTGAGCCGTGGCCTCTTGCAGGCTGCCGGCGGGGATTCCCAATTTCAAAATCTGTTCGGACATGGTTCCTGGTTTCTGTTTGACTTGGATGGCGGCGTTTCAGGATTTCTTGTAGACCTGGTCGGGATCGAAAACACGCTGGCCTTCGACGTGCACGGCCCGGGTCTGCGGATCGATGCGGCGGAAAAAGCAACTGCGGTAGCCTTCATGACAAGCCGCGCCGCCGATCTGGTCGACTTTGACCAGCAGCGTATCGGCATCGCAATCAAAGTACAGGCTCTTCAGACGCTGTACGTTCCCGCTCTCTTCGCCTTTGCGCCAGAGCTTTTCGCGGCTGCGGCTCCAGTAACAAACCTGGCCGGTTTGGAGCGTTTCTTCGTAGGCTTGCTGGTTCATATAGGCCAGCATCAGCACATCGCCGGTCTGGTCATCTTGGGCGATGACGGGAATCAAGGGGTGCTTGTTGAAATCGGGTCCGTTCACAATTCCTCCGTTCTGATCTTTCTAGTGTAAAGGCTCGGTAAGGAAACTCGCGACGAAATCGGCCTGCTGGTCCAGTTCGGTCGCCTCGGGCGTAACGATGATGCAGTGCAGTCGAGCCATCTGTCAGGTCGCTCCTATTTCTTCGCCGCCATCCGCTTGGCTTGTTCTTCGGCCTGTTCGATCGCGCCGACGTACATGAAGGCCGCTTCGGGCAGATGATCCCACTTGCCGTCACACAACTGTTCGAAGCTGCCCAGCGTGTCCTCCAGGCTGGTGATTTCACCTGGCTTGCCGGTAAAGACCTCGGCCACCAAAAACGGCTGGGACAGGAAACGTTCGATACGTCGCGCCCGGTGGACGACCAGACGGTCCTGTTCGCTCAATTCTTCCACGCCCAAGATCGCGATGATGTCCTGCAGTTCGCGATAACGCTGCAAAACGATCTGCACTCGGCGAGCCACCTGGTAGTGTCGCGGGCCGACGTATTGCGGATCCAGAATCCGGCTGGACGAAGCCAGCGGATCGATGGCCGGGTAGATGCCTTTTTCGGAGATGGCCCGTTCCAGGTAGATGAATGCATCCAATTGACCGAACGCCGTCGCTGGTGCCGGGTCGGTCGGATCATCGGCGGGCACGTAGACGGCTTGGACCGACGTGATGGCGCCCTTGTTGGTCGACGCGATGCGTTCTTGCAACTCGCCCATCTCGGTGGCCAACGTGGGCTGGTAACCCACCGCCGACGGCATGCGTCCCAGCAGCGTGGAGACTTCGCTGCCCGCCTGCGAGAAGCGAAAGATGTTATCGATGAACAGCAGGGTATCTTTGCTGGTCGCATCACGGAAGTATTCCGCCATGGTCAGCGCCGTCAAAGCGACTCGAAATCGAACGCCCGGCGGTTCGTTCATCTGGCCAAAGACCATGCACGTCTGCTCGATCACGTGCCGTCCGGTATCTCCGATCTTGGCCTTCTGCATTTCGAGCCACAGATCGGTACCTTCCCGCGTGCGTTCTCCGACTCCGGCGAATACTGAGTAACCGCTGTGGGCGCTGGCGATACGAGCGATCAATTCGGTCAGGATCACCGTCTTACCCAACCCGGCGCCGCCGAACAATCCGGCCTTGCCGCCACGCACGAACGGCGTCAGCAGATCGATGGCTTTGATCCCGGTTTCAAACAACTTCGTGCTGGTCGACAATTCGTTGATTGCCGGGGCTGGCCGGTGGATGGGCCAATGCTCCTTGACCTGGACCGGCCCCCGCCCGTCGATTTCTTTGCCCAACACGTTGAAGACGCGACCCAAGGTTCCCTCACCGACCGGGATGGTCACCGGTTGGCCCGTATCGACGCATTGCTGGCCGCGGATCATGCCGTCGGTGCTGCCCAGTGCGACGCAACGCACCCGCCCGCCGCCCAAGTGCTGCTGGACCTCGCCGATCAACTCCAGCTTGATCCCCTTCTGTTCCGATCGAATTTCGACCGCGTGGTAGATCCCCGGCATTTGATCCTCGGGGAATTCCGCATCGAACGTCGAGCCGATCACTTGGATGACACGGCCCACTGGTCTCGTGGCTGTTGCTGTGGTGGTCACGATGGTTTCTTTATCGTCTGGGTGATCTTGCGGATATTGCGGATGGACTTTCGGCGTTTATCCAGGACACGAGCATTGGGCATGTCAGTTGATCATTCGAAAGGTATAAGGGTAACGGTACCGGTTGCCGCGATTCGCCTCGATCCCGCCGATCACGCCGTAGACGATCCCTGCGATCAAGATCGCGATCGCCACCGGCGCCAGCAGGCAACTGGCCGCGGTGACCAGGCTGGTGATCAGGCAGGTGAGTTGAAAATTCAGCGCTTCTTTGGCCTGGTCGTCGATGAACGGTGAGCTCTCGCGTTTGACCAGCCAGATGATCAGCGGCCCCAGGGCGCTCAAGCCGACCAGGATCGCCAGGTGAGCCAGCGTGGCCCACAGCCGATCGTCGTCGGTCACGTCGGTGCGTACGGGCGGCAGATCGTCCGTACCGGTTGGTTTTTCAGGCATGGTGGACATGTCAAACTGCCTCGGTGGTTTCCATAGGGTGCTGGTGCTTGAAGGCTTCGATCGCGGCCTGCAGATCGGCCTCGAGTTCGGGTGTCAGGTCCTGGATCTCGCTGAACCGCTTCCATAACTGGCCGTGCTGGTCACGGATGAATTGCAGGAAGGCTTTCTCCCAGTCCTGGACCTGGGCGATCGGCACGTCATCCAGATAGCCTTGCGTCCCCGCGTAGATGCTGAACACCTGATCGACCACGTGCATCGGCGCGTACTGCGGCTGTTTCAGCAGTTCGACCATCCGATAGCCTCGGTCCAGCCGGGCTTGCGTCGCCGCATCCAATTCGGTGCCCAATTGGGCAAATGCTTCCAGTTCGCGGAAGGCGGCCAGATCCAATCGCAGGCCGCCGGCGACTTTCTGCATGGCTTTGATCTGAGCTGCACCGCCGACTCGAGAAACCGAGAGCCCCACATTCATGGCCGGTCGTTGTCCGGCGAAGAACAGATCGGGCTGCAGGTAGATCTGGCCGTCGGTGATGGAGATCACGTTGGTCGGGATGTACGCCGAGACCTCGCCCTCCAGCGTCTCGATGATCGGCAGCGACGTCAGCGAGCCGCCGCCCAAGGCATCGGACAGCTTCGAGGACCGTTCCAGCAGCCGGCTGTGGCAGTAGAATACATCTCCCGGATAGGCTTCGCGTCCCGGCGGACGCCGCATCAGCAGCGACAATTGGCGGTAGGCCTGTGCCTGTTTGGACAGGTCGTCATACACGATCAGGGCGTGCTGGCCGTGGAACAGGAAATGTTCCGCCATCGCCGTCCCCGCGTAAGGCGCCACGTATTGCAGCGGGGCCGGGCTGCTGGCTCCCGCCACGATCACGGTCGTGAATCCCATCGCGCCGTGATTCTCCAATTCGGCCACGACGGCAGCCACGGCAGAATTATTTTGTCCCACCGCGACATAGAAGCACTTGACGCCCGAATCCCGCTGGTTCACGATCGCATCGATGGCGATCGCCGTCTTGCCCGTCTTGCGATCGCCGATGATCAGCTCTCGCTGGCCTCGACCGATGGGCGTGATCGCATCCACGGCTTTGACCCCTGTCTGCAGCGGCTGGCCGACCGGTTGCCGTTGGGCCACACCCGGCGCCAACAGTTCGACCGGCCGCTGGACCGCGCCATGGATAGGTCCTTTGCCGTCCAGCGGTTGCCCCAGCGGATCCAGGACTCGCCCGATCACCGCATCACCAGCGGGCACCGACAACCGCCGCCCCAACGCCCGGACCTGGTCGCCCTCTTTGATCTCCAGAAAGTCGCCCAGGATGATGATCCCGACGCTGCTCTCTTCCAGGTTGAATGCCAGGCCGTAGACGCCGTTGGGAAACACGACCATCTCGCCGGCCATCACGTTGGACAAGCCGTAAACGCGGGCGATCCCGTCACCGACCTCGATCACCGTGCCGACTTCGCGCACATCCACCTGGCTCTCGAATCGTTCGATTTCCTGCTGCAAGACCGAAGCGATTTCTGG
>SKVE01000223.1 GCA_007129635.1 Planctomycetaceae bacterium | reverse complement strand
GTTGTTGGGCCATCTTCTTGGCCAACCCGTGGCAGAACTACCCGCTGGTCCACGACGTCTCGGACAACGGCCACGTCACGCCGCTTGATGCTTTGATGGTGATCAACTGGTTGAACGCTTACGAATTCGGGCCGTTGCCAAGTGAGCCACTAACGCCCCCCAGGTACATCGATGTCGACGGCAACAGAATGGCGACCCCGCTGGACGCTTTGCTCGTGATCAATTACCTCAATCGCCAAGCCCTTGAGATCGGCGAAGGCGAACCGGGCCGGTACTCGCCCGTTCCGAACCTATTCTTCTTCCCCGCCACCGATCTGATCGGCCCGCCGCTACCGAGCGAATTCGCCGATCCAGCAGCACCCCAAGCGCCATTCGTCACGCCCCAACCTGCATCGGGCCGCTTGCGACCGCCCATCGATGACGCAGTTTTCCGAGAACTGGGCAGCATTTGGGACGACGCAGACCGGTTCCTGTACGACTCCGCCCCAGAGGAATCAGAAGACGACGCCCCACCGTCGGCGTTTGCTGAACTGGACGAGATCCTCCCCGATCTGGCAGCCGACGTGCAGCGGCATTGGCGGTGAGCAGTAGATTCGACCTGGCAACGACCTTAGCAACGGTGCAGTGCCTGATGGTCCGGCCTCATCAGCGTTTGACATACAGAAGTAGGCATTTCCATTGACCACCCTGCAACAGGGGCTTGGCATCCGCCAGTTCTTCAATGCGTATGCTGCATAAGATTAGCCACAAAAAGCACAAAGGGCACAAAGATGAAGAGTGACCAAGAGATCCTGGCGCTGTGCGATCGAGTTCGACAGACGGCTTTCGAGCTGCACGCCTACTTGCGGCACAGCTACGCACAAATGCCGAGCAACAGCGTCTGTCGCCAGGATGGTCCCCTGGATGCGGGTGTTAGTCTCTAACCTTTTTCGGCTTTGCGGGCCGCTGGGGATGTTCTTTCGGTTTGGCTGGCATCGCCGTTTGGTACGAATCAAATACGCGAACCTTCTCCCAAAGGTCTTGGTAACGCTCGACAAACCGATCGTGCCGCGGGCTGACCTGATAAGCGTCGTGCGCTTCCTTATCCCGAAAGACCATCAGCAACGCAACGTCGAAGTCGCGGTCGTTTACCTCGCGATCAAACTCGTCGGCCACCACACCGGCGGAAAAGTAGACGGTTCCCGGATGTCCGGACAGCAACTGCTTGCAGCCCTGAACCAACTCCTGCCGGACCTCGTCCGTTCGATCCTTCAGCGTGAAATAGACGACATGCGCCAACTGCGGACGCTCGTCGTCCGCCGCCATCAACGAACCAGCCAGCACCAGAACACTCAGCATCCACACGCCCGAGCCCTTTACCATCGTTGTTTCTCCTTGCGAATTCCAGTCCCGTGACATTCTCTGACAACCGCCTGATTCTCGAAGTTCATCCCCTCAAATGCAACCCCATCAAGCTTATGTCGAAGCAGGAGCACCAGTCAGGCTTTGGGCCACCTGAAAAGCGAAGTTCAAGGTCGTCATGTCCTGAAGTTCGCGATATTTCAGCGGACTCTTCCCGCTAGTTGACGCCACATCGTCAAGTCGATATAAAAATGCATGTGCAATTATTATGCATCCTATCGCGGGAAGTTGCAACGCGAGCGACGAGAACGATCTTCGCGGGGAAGGGCAGGGCAGGGGGGGGGAGCCCGGGTAGCCCCAAGAACGGGAGGGAAGGGAGAAATGAGACGTCGTGTTGTCAGGAGTTGGCTTGTGTTGGTGCTCGTGTCTTTGGTCGGTTGCGGGGCATCCATGGAAGGGCCGCAGAAGTACACGGTATCGGGGACCGTGTTGATCAATGGACAGCCGAGAGAACAGGTCGCCGTGCAGTTCCATCACCTGGACGACAGCGTCTCGGGTAATCGCCGCTTTCCCACCGCAGTCACCGATACGTCCGGTCGCTTCGAATTGTCCTCGACCGGTGATCGCGACGGGGCCGTGGCCGGAGACTACGTCGTGACGTTCGCTTGGCTTTCATCGGCAGATATCGACGCTCGAGACCTGCTCGGCGGCGCTCTTTCGAAACCGGAAGCCTCTGAATTTCGGGTCAGTGTACCGATCGAGGGCGACGAACTACCGCCGTTTGCGCTGAACGTACCCGAGTCGTCGATTGGTCAGATTCGATGATCGGTGCCATGTCACGTTGATGGAAAACTTCATAACACGCTCGTATTCCTTTCGCTAAAATGGGGTCACGGATTCACATGCTCAGTAGACGAAATCACGGATTCACACTGGTCGAATTGCTGGTCGTCATCGCCATTATTGGGGTGCTCGTTGCGCTGCTTTTGCCCGCGGTTCAAGCGGCGCGCGAGGCGGCTCGCCGGATGCAGTGTACGAACAACATGAAGCAACTCGGACTAGCCTGTCATAACTACCACGATATCCACAAAGGATTTCCAAACAATAACCCGTTGGTGATGCGAGCCGATGGCAGGCGGTTCGTCCAGGGGTCATGGACGGTGGCATTGCTCCCGTTGCTGGAACAAGCGGCGTTTTACGACCAGTGGGATCAGAATCTGGGGTTCGCCGAAGGAACCAATCGAGCTCTGTTGACCACCAGCGTTCCGTCCTATCGGTGTCCTTCGGCACCCGGTCAGCCCGTTCAGTCGTTTGTGGGTTTGCCGGCCACATCGCCGTTTACGGCGGATCTTGAGGCGATCGGTGCGGAAGTCCGCTACGAGGCGACCGTCGTGGATTATCATGCTCCGATCTCCGCTCACACACCTCCGATGGACAACACCTCGCCGCGCGTGCCTGCGGTTTTTCCGCAAATGTCCGCTCACGGTTTTCGAGACATTACCGACGGCACATCGAACACGATGCTGTTCGGCGAGGTTGCGGGATTCCCGGCTCGGATGAACCGAGGAGTGCGCGTCGGAGATAACGCGCCCATCTTTGGCCATCTTGGCGGTTGGTGCCGCATCCTTACCATTAAGAGCAGCCCGGACGGGTCTACCTTCTACGGAGGCAATTGCGTGATCAACTGTACGAACCATGCGAGCACCAACCTGTATTCGTTTCACCCGGGTGGGGTCAACATTTGCATGGCGGACGGTTCGGTTCGCTTTTTGTCCGAGACGGTTAGCATGGACATCGTTTTCCGCTTGATGGCCATCCGGTCCGGCCTGCCGCTGGGTGATTTCTAGATTCGTTTCCATTTCACAAGGATTCTGAAAGCCATGTTCACGTCATCGCTGATGCTGTCGCTGGGAATTCTCGTTGCGTCGCCAGGCAATTGGCCCGGTTTTTTGGACGCCCGACAGGCATCGATCGACGCCCCATCGATTCCTGTCGAATGGGGACCCGAGCAAGGAATCGCGTGGCGCCGGAAGACGACTGGATATGGTCAGTCGAGTCCTGTGATCTGGGCAGACCGTGCTTATCTGACCAGTGTCGAAGGTCCCTTGAAGGACCATTTGATCATCTCGGCGATCGAGCTGAACGCAGGCGAATTGTTGTGGCAGCAGCGTTTTCCGACCAGCGACCCGGTCGAGAGCGGAACGTTCGTAAGCCGAGCCGCGCCGACGCCGGTAGTCGATGACGACGGAGTCTACTGCTTTTTCGAGAGTGGGGATGTGATCGCCCTGGATCACGACGGCGAACTTCGTTGGCATCGATCCCTGTCACGAGAGTACGGGCGTTTTGAAAACGACTATGGTCTGGCTGCGTCACCTGTCCAGGGCGAAGACAGAATCGTCCTGCTGATCGATCACTCGGGACCCTCGTACATCATCGCGCTGCACAAAGCGTCGGGCAAGACCCTTTGGAAGACCGAGCGAACGAGTCGCATCAGTTGGACGTCGCCTCAAATCCTGGAGATCGAGGGGCAGTGTCAGGTGCTCTGCAGTTCGGCCGGCAGCATCGACGGCTACGGCATGCAAACGGGCGAACGACTGTGGATCCACCAGCCGGTCGGTGGCAACCGAATTTGCTCGCCGTGGTCGTTCGGAAACGGATGGTTTCTGGTGGGGTCCCAGACAAGCCGCGAGTTTCCCGACGAGGCGGCGGTCAGGGAGTCGAACTTTGCGATGAGGCTCACGCACGAAAACGGTACATGGTCGCCCGAGGTGATGTGGCGTACGACCGAGGCATCTCCTGCGATGGCATCTCCGATGGTCCATGCCGGGTACGCGTACTGGATCAATCGGTTGGGCGTGGTCCATTGTTTCGAAGCCCGTTCGGGCAAGCTGTCCTACACGGAGCGATTGAAACAGCAGAGTTGGGCGACGCCGCTGGGGATCGGGGACCGGATCCATTTCTTTGGCAAGGACGGATTGACCACGGTGTTAGCGACGGGTGAGGAATTCCGCGTGCTTGCCGAGAACTGGTTGTGGGACCCTGATGCACTG
>SKVE01000455.1 GCA_007129635.1 Planctomycetaceae bacterium | reverse complement strand
TGATGCCCTTGCGGACCTGCTCCCTCATCGGCGGTTGCGAGCATTCCAACAGAGCGGTTCGAATCTCGTGGGCCGTTTCCACACATAACAAGGCAACAGCATGTGTCCCCGCCGTGTCACGGTCGAGTTGATAGTCTGCTCGATTTCGCGCCGCGTGGAGATCACTCAAGAGCGAAGCTGCGATGCAGGCAGATGATTGGCCCGAGCCGTTCAGATGATGTTGTACGAACACATGCGCGTTTGCCGTACGGGGTGCGGAAAAGCCGAGTTCACCGAGCAGCGACGCAGCGAGGTGAAACGCGCCGTAGTAGGCGCGGCTCACGGCGGTGCGATAGACCGCTTCGTCGGAGTTCGCGGTAGCGGCGAGCTTCCCGGCCAGCGAAATAAAATCGTCTGGATCCATTAGCGTGGATTTATCGAAAGGCGGAGTTTTCCGAACAGATCGGGAGAAAGAGCACGAATTCGTTCGTGCCACTCACGCTGGCGACGAACGACCTCGTGCATCTCCCCCGTGGACTCGACACTGATCACGACATAGGTGTCGTCCGGGTATTCCGGGTCGAATTCGTCGTTGCACGAAAACGGGCCTGGAAACAGCTCTTCCGTGATCCGCTGCACGTTGGACATCCAAGGGGACAGACTGTCCGTCAACAGTCCGCGCCGCACTCCAGTGGCCAACTGGCTCTCGATCGCGTCGACGCGTCGTGCGAGTGATTCGAGTGTTACTGCGGTCATGTCTGACTCTCGTTGGTGAAGTGCCCTCTCCTGCGTTCGTCGTTGCGACCTTTTCCGACGATTATAGCAAACTTGGTAAACGGACAACCAGTCTAATCCTGGCCTTCCTCGATCTTCGCCGAAATCGCCTCGGCGGATCGGCCGGAGCGGGCAGTTCGTCCGCCGCTGGAATCGCAGCAAGTCGCTGGACGAGACGCAGGGCATCGGTGACAAGGCGTCTGCGGCTGCTTCCGCAACCAGACTGGCAGGCTCTTGTCTCACGGCTTTCTTGCCTTTCGCTTCGCAGAGCCCGAGGCGTTCTTACCGGGCTTCCGCTGATCGAGCAATTCAGCGGCCAGCGTCTTCGCTGTTTTCCTGTCCATCCAACCTTCCAACAGTGTCTGATGGGAACTGCTTGTATCGCGGTCGTACCCGACCGTCCGGTATTCAGTGAGAACACGTCTAGGATAACGGGGGTGCAACCGAAGCGGCAAGGGCGCGGAAAAACGTGCGACTCGCGAGATCTTGTGGCGGGCCAGGCGGCCACGATCTACATCATCACCCGGTCGGGACCGGCACGCTTTCGACGAACTTGCCCTCGCAAGCCGCTTGGACCAGCCGGTTGAACTCGCACCGTTCGAGAAATGACTGACGCATTTTCTGCCCCCTCACCCTGCCCTCTCCCACGAGGGGCGAGGGACATTGGACAGTTATTTCTCGAACGGTTCTCGTCGGTCGAAAGGGCCCGCCGTGATATCAGCGATGGACTCGAATTCTGGGCGTCGGTCGGATTCCCTACAAAGGAAAAGCTGGCCAGCAAAAAAATCCGCCGTTTTCCGGACGCGTAAAGCTGCGAAATCCATGGTTTTTCGCGAAAACGATGCCAGCGGTCTGCACCTCAGGTCGGTCCCGGTGTTCAATCGTGGTCGAGACGCTGGAGGTAGACGGCGTTCAGCCGCATCAGTTCGTTGCCGGTTCCACGAAGGATGCGTACGCTTAGCCGCTGTTGGCCAGGCGCCAAATGCAACATGCCGGCAGGGAATCGAGCGAATTGCTCCGCTGTCGCGGTGGCCTGGACCGTGTGCTGTAGCGAAGACGGCCCGGCGGAGACTTCCAGGACGCCACCGGCTGCCTGCGGGCGGCAGCCGTAGCTGAGTATGACCGCGTACTGGCCAGGTTGCAGGACGTCGATTCGCCAGACGGCTTGCTCGCCAGGCTGTTTCCAACTGTCGATCGTGTCCCAATCGTACCCATCGAAGGTATAGACGATGTGGTCTCCCTCGCAGGTCGCCCAACTGGGTTCCAGCTTGACCGGGTTCTGGTTCGGATGTCCGACGGGGATCGGGATGGGCTGGTAGACGATCCCCTCGGTCACGTCATCGAACCACCGGACAAACTCGGCCCTCAGTCGGCCCACGATTTCCGGATGTTGCTTCGCCACGTTTTGGGACTCGCCAGGATCGTTCTGCAGATCGAACAAGCGCCACCTGGCCGGATCCGGCTCGGCATCCGCGCCGAACATCCCGACCAGCTTCCAACGTTGGTCACTAATGCCCCAGCGCCGGTCCGGGTTCGGGAAGAAGCGGTCCCAGGTGTGGTAGACATACGGCTGGTGCTGGGAGCCTTGACCTGCGCGCAGCAAGGGGACCAGGCTGCGGCCGTCCAAGACCCGATCGCTTGGCGGATCGACCCCGGCCAGTTCGCAGAAGGTGGGCAACAGATCGACGTGGGACACTTGCGCTTCGACCACGCCGCCGGCCGGGATCACCCCGGGCCAGCGGGCGAAAAACGGCGCGCGGACCCCGCCTTCATAGACGCTGGATTTCGCGCCGTTCATTCCGCCTTTCCAGAAACGGCTGACGCCTCCGTTGTCGCCAGTAAAGATGACCAGCGTATTCTCTGCCAGACCTTGTCGTTCCAGTTCAGCCAGCACGCGGCCCAGGTTCTGATCGATCCGCTCGATCATCCCGTAGATGCGTGCTTCGCGCAGTGGTAGTCCGCGCTCAAGATATTTTTCCAGTAGCTTGTCTCCCTCGGGTTGCTTGGAATGAGAAGTGTCCAGCAGAAACGGGGAATGCGGCGCATTGTACATCAGCGCACAGAAAAACGGCCGCTTTGCAGCGGTGGCTACCGTGTCTTCGATGAAGTCGATCGCCGCGTCGGTGAACAGATCGGTGACGTAGCCACGCGCCTGGACCGATGTGCCGTTATGGTACAACTGGTCGGGAAATTCGTAGCGTTCGATATGGCCGTGGTAGTGCCCGAAGAATTCGTCAAAACCACGCTCTTGCGGTTGGTAACCGGGATACATGCCCAAGTGCCACTTGCCGAACAAACCGGTGCGATAGCCGGCTTGCTGCAGCCGTTGGGCCACGGTGATTTCCGATTTGCCCATCGAATCGCCGCCGAAACGCGTGTTGTACAGTCCCGTGCGCAGCGCGTAGCGGCCGGTCATCATGCCCGCGCGGGTCGGCGCGCAGACGGGCGCGGCGTAGTAGCGTCGGAACTGGGTGCCCTCGGCGGCCAAGCGGTCCATGTGCGGCGTATCGATATGCGGGTTGCCTGTCGCTCCCGTATCCCAATAGCCCTGATCGTCGGTCATCACCAACAGGATATTCGGCCGGGGCGATCGTCCATCGCCAGCGAATGAACCGGCCGGTTGCCAAGTGGCCGACAGCCACACCGTCAGGCAAAAGACCCAGAGGAAGCGTCGGAGACTCAGGAGGGGATCGATCATTGGAAGCTATCCTGCTGGGCCAGCGAAGACGGCGTTGGGCGAACGGTTCGGTCAGGCACACCAGGGTCGTGGACGCTGCTGAGACCGTCGCAACGCATCGATGGCGATCTTGACGTTCATTTCGATTTGGAAATCGAACATGCCGGCGATGACGAAATCGGCGCCGTTGCGGAAGGCGTGCGGGAAGGCATGTCGCGGTGCGATAGCGCCCGCCGCCAGGACCTTGAAAGCCACCCACGGTTTTTTTACCGATTCCATGAACGCTGCGGTCTCCTCGGGGTCGTTGCACCACATGGCATCGTTATTCTTGTTGCGGTCGCCGGCGTTGCCACGCATCCAATCGTATTCCTCACGATGCTCTTCGGCGGTTGCCGACCAGTAACGATCCGAATGGAACGTCTTGACGTAGTAGTCCGGGTCCAGCTTGTGCTGCTCGCACGCGATGGGCATGTTCAGCGAGTGCCCGCCGACTCCGGCCGGTACCCCCTGAGCCTTGATCAGATCGACCATCTGGCCGATGACATCGATGCTGCCGCCGTCCATCATGTGGCGATCGGTCGACCCGCCGTGCGAATACAACAGGGTCGCCCCCAAATCGATCTGATGTTTAATTGCGTCGTTCATTCGCGTCTTGTCGGCGATCAGGGGGACGCAGACCATCGTTTTCAATGGCTCGCTACGATTCGTATTGTATTGGATGATCGGGTCCCAGCAGGCCGGATCCAGTTGGATCGCATCGATGCCGCAAGCCTGAGCCAGTTCCAGCGTTTCAAAGATTTTGGCTTCGGTGTTATACGACTTGAACAGCATCGAAGCGTACATCAGGTCGCGAGCATGAGCCCAGCCGCCGATCAGGTTGCCGCCGATGAACAACCGGCTGATCGAAACATCACCGATCTTGCCGCGTTCCAGATCCCCCGGCTGGATATCGGTCAACGGCTTGCTGGC
>SKVE01000442.1 GCA_007129635.1 Planctomycetaceae bacterium | reverse complement strand
TCAACAGCCCCTGGTGCGTCCCCTGGTGTTCACCGAACAGCGGGAACCAATCGCCGCTCGCACCGAGCGGAACCCGGTTCGTATCGGCGGTCCAGTAGGTGTGCGTGCGGACCCGAAAAACCCAGTAGGGCACATACACCGCCGCGACCTTGGTTAACTCGGCCGTACTGGCCAAATCTCCGGGCCGCCAAAATCCACGCCCCAACCAGCCGCGGAGGATCTCGCTGGCTCGTTGGTGATCGATGGCGAAACGGACGATCCGCTGCGGGGCAATCGAACGGCCGTCCTGGTGCTTGGTCAAGCCCGTGCTGCCGCAGAACGGACATCGCAACGAGCGAGCCGATGCATCGTAGCTCATCGACGCTCCGCAGCCATCGCAGACGAAATTGTGCGTGGAGACCTGCGAGGCCAAAATCGAACGCCCACCATCCGACTCGGGTGCACGGGTCCCACAATTCGAGCAGAAGAGATCCTCTTCGTCGATCAGCCCATGACACACCGCACATTTTCCCAGACCAAGCGACATCGTTCGACTCGACCTTCTCACAATAAAAAAATCAACAACACCAACACCAACAGCAGCAGCAATCCCAAACCAACAGCCCACGCGATTTTCGCCGTCGAGACCGGCTTGTCGCCGGCGCACTTGCCCGTTTGGCCGTTGACCAGAAAACGATATAGCTTGTTCTGATACCGATAACTCAACAAGTAGACGGGCAGCAGACAAAGGTCCGCATTGACCTGCGAGTAGTCGGTGCGAAGTTGAAGGTCGCGATGAGTGTCGCCCGGCATAAACGCAGCGATTCGCGACTGCTCGCGGCGCTGAAATTCGGGCTGGCAGATTTCCAACGCCGTTTTTTGCTCGACAGAAACCTCCTCGTTCAACCAGCCTGCCAGGAAATGCGGCTGGTAGCGTTTCAAGGCCGGCAACTGGAACGGCTCGATCCGCTGAGCATCCCGCTGAGGCAATCCTCGGCTGCCCGAGACCAAATAGCCGCTATAATAACGGTGATGCCTCCCCGACAATGGCCACCACTCCGTCTCTTGGACTCTTCGCGTCTTGGTTACCGTATTGCCCTTGGCGTCCCGTGTGGTGTACGTCTCGGTGCGGTACCAGTGCTGGCCAATCCGGGCGGACCACTCGCTTCGGGCCAACATGGAAAACACCCAGAAAGGCAGGTAGATGCCTTTCATCTTCTCCGCCACCTGTGCCTGGCTCAAGTCGCCCGGCCGGAACCAGCCGTTGTCGCGGAGCCACTGGGAGAATCTCTGTTGAGCCTGTTCGGGCGACACGGCGAATCCGATCACAAAGTCGGGTTGGTGCCGTCCGGTCGTTTCCGGACAGAACTCCATCACGTACGTTGAAGTACAGAACGGGCAAACGTAACTGCGTTGGTCGGGATCTGTCGCAACTTCCGCCCCACACCCCTCGCAACGGAAATGCGATTGTTCCGGCTCGGTTGCCGTCTCCGCCGTCGGTTCGGAAGGCACTGCGGTCGTAGGTGGCGTCCCACAGGCCGGACAGAAACGATCCTCCGACTCGACCGGACAGCCACATGCCGAACAGGGCTCGCCATGCGGAGCCGCGTAGTGCGGATCGACCATCGCGAACTCGTCTTCGGAAGACGAGGCGACCGCCGATTCATCAACCTGTGTTTGCATGGTAAACGATCCCCCCTTGAAAGAGCCTATTCCGGCGAGTACTGGTGGCGGCCGAAATCTTGTCCAGTCCACACAACTGATTCTAACGAGCCCTTGGCTCGCTTCCAAACCCTCATTGCCAGCAAAGTACAAAACGCCGTCAGAAAAGGTGGCTGCCCCTTTGAATAGTGAACGCGAAACCCGGGGAATACGGCGTACCCTGAGACGGTCAGCCCCCGTTTCTGACAGAGCCAAACACTCGATAACAGGTTTTTTGAGATTTTTTTTCGATTTCCTGAAAATATTTACTTATTCAGGGTGGTGATCAAACCCGTCACCGATTGCCCGCACGAAAGCTTTACGCTATCATGGGAAACAGATCTCACTGAGGTAGTGGGTCTTTTGTTTTTCACACACCACATTTTAACGAGTCGAAGCCATGACAATTCGAGTGTTAGTAGCGGATGATCACGAAGTTGTACGATCGGGGTTGAGAAGTATGTTTGCCGACACGGAGATCGAGGTGATCGCCGAGGTGGCCACGGGCAAAGCCGCCTTGGAAGCGGTCACAGAAGACCCGCCGCACGTGGTCCTATTGGACGTCCGCATGCCTGACGTCGACGGGCTAAATGTGCTGGGGCGATTGAAGCTGGACTACCCGGACCTGCCGGTTCTGCTGCTCAGCACCTACGACAATCCTACCTACATCGCTCGCGCCGTGGCCTTGGGGGCGGCCGGATATGTGCTGAAGGACTCGGGACGCGATGTCTTGCTGGATGCGGTGCGACGCGCATCGACTGGCGAAACGATCTGGACGCGTGAGGAACTGCGCCGAGTGACCGGCGCCTTGGCAACGCCGCGACTGGCGGCGAACGTCGAGGTCCCGTTGACTCAACGCGAAAGTGAAGTGCTCAGACAACTGGCATTGGGACTGACCAACAAAGAGATCGCCCAGGCTTTGTCGATCAGCTACGAAACCGTCAAGGAACACGTGCAGCACATCTTACGCAAAGTGGGCGTCACCGATCGAACCCAGGCCGCCGTGTGGGCGGTACGCAAGGGACTGGTCTAAAACGACCGACCGCTTTGCAGAGGATCGGCAAATTATTTAACGGCATCTTTTGCGAAAGGGTTGTTTGGCGATGACCAAGGCGACGGATATTTTCCTGAAGGGTGTCGAGACTTCGACACAACGCATCGATTACCGAGTGCCCATCAAGTTCGGTGGACGCGTGGTGGTGGATGTGGTGTTGTTGGATGTCACGGTGGATGTCGAGACGCGTGACGGGCGCCGTGCGCGGGGTCATGGATCGATGCCCATGGGAAATGTCTGGGCTTGGCCCGCGCAGATCGCCTCGGGCGACCAGACGCTCGCCGCCATGATTCGTTTGGGCGAGCATTTGGCGCGCGATGCCAGCGGTTATTCGGAAGCCGGTCATCCGTTGGAGATTACCCACGATCTGGCGTCCGGGTACCAGGCGGCGGCTGACCGTGTGATCGCCGAATCGGGGGTCGACGAACCGATGCCTCGCCTGGCGCAACTGGTCGCCGCCAGCCCCCTGGAGGCCGCGATCCATGATGCCTACGGGGTCGCCCTGCAACAGAATTCGTATAACGTGCTGGGCGAAGCGTTTGCCAATCGCGATCTCGCGTCGTACTTGACCGACGAGTTCGCCGGCGAGTATCTGGATCGGTACACCCTGCGCGAACCAAAACCGCGGATGCCCTTGTACCATCTGGTCGGTGCGCTGGATGCGTTGAGCGAATCCGAGTTGACCAACCCGGTCAACGATGAGCTGCCCGAGACGTTGGGCCATTGGATTCTGGCGGACGGATTGACCCATCTAAAGATCAAGCTGGCGGGCGATGACATGGATTGGGACGTGGCTCGCGTCGTCGGTGTGGAACGCGTGGCGGTCCAGACGCAGCACCAGCGAGGTTGCTCGCAGTGGTACTATTCGCTGGACTTCAACGAAAAGTGCGCCAGCGTCGATTACGTGCTGGAATTCCTGAGCCGTCTGCGGCAGCAGTCGCCCGAGGCCTTGGACCGCGTCCAGTACATCGAACAACCGACGCACCGTGATCTGCGAGCCAATCCGGAGAACCGCATGCACGAGGCGGCGAAGATCAAGCCGGTGGTGATCGATGAATCGCTGGTCGACCTGGACAGTCTGCAATTAGCCCGCCAGCAGGGTTACTCGGGAGTGGCGTTGAAAGCGTGCAAAGGCCACACCGAAGCCCTGTTGATGGGCGCCGCCGCACAGAAATACCAACTGTTTCTGTGCGTGCAGGACCTGACCTGCATCGGTCGTTCGTTCCTGCATTCCGCCTCGGTAGCCGCCCGGATCCCCACCGTGACGGCGATCGAAGGCAACGGGCGACAGTATTGCCCGGCGGGCAATCGCGGCTGGGACGAACGCTTTCCCGGCATGTTCCAGATCAGTGACGGAACGGTGCAGACCGGCGAACTGAATGCATTGGGGTTGGGATACTGAGCCCCATCGTTGCCTGGCGGTCGGTTCTGCCCAGTCTGTTAGCGATCTGGACAAAGCTTACTGCAAAGAGTCGAACCGCCTAGTGCGGACCCGCTTGCTCTCATGGTGTGGGAGGGGTTCCGGGACAACCCGGCCCCCTATCCCGATGGATTGTTACGATCTTCCGTTGCCCCCAGGTGACACCCCGCCGTGCCATGTGGCCGACGGTTGCCCTGCGGGCGGTTGTTTCTTCTAACGTCTCCATCATGATACACGGTGGCCCTGCCCAAGG
>SKVE01000500.1 GCA_007129635.1 Planctomycetaceae bacterium | reverse complement strand
TCTACTTCAGGCTTTGGCCTTGAGCGATTTTGATTCTCCAGCGGGACCCGAGCAGTTGACGTTCCTGGCGTCGACGGGGCCTGTGTCCACGCTATCGATGGGCGAAACACCTTGGTCGGGGGCCGAGGGCGAGTGGGGTCCCGAGGGGGAAGACGCGCCGGATCTGGTGGCGTTTGCCAAAGCGTTGACCGACGCCGGGGTCAAAATGTACAGTGCGGCGTGGTGTACGTTCTGCACGATGCAAAAGCAGCTATTTCAGGATGGCGGCTCGTTCCTGCCGTTCATCGAGGTCACCAATCCGGACCGGACGCTGAACGAGGTGGGCATCGAGAACAACATCACGAGTTTTCCGACGTGGGAGTTTCCCGATGAAACTCGCGAGGCAGGTCTGCTGGATCTGCAGACGATTTCCGAGCGCAGCGGGGTGCCGATCCCCATGTCCAGCATTCCCTTTTTGAAACCGATCGAGGACCAAACGCTGCTTGCCACGTCGCCGCTGCATGTCGCTCTGGACGGTTACGATCCCAAAGGCGGTCCGTTGACGTACACGGTCAGCAGCGATAACGCTCAGGTCGAAGCGACCCTGCTCCAGGGTAACCGCAGCATGAGGATCGAGGTTGCTGATTACGGGGACATGGTGTTTCAATTGTTCGAGCAGCGTGCGCCGCGACCGACGGGGCGTGTGATCGAACTGGCTGAGTCCGACTTTTATGATGGGATCCTCTTCCACCGGGTGATCGACGGATTTGTGATTCAGGGTGGTGACCCGACGGGCACCGGCTCGGGCGGCTCGACGCTGGGCACGTTCGATGATCAGTACCACGTCGATCTGCAACACAACCAGGCCGGGATTCTGTCCTTTGCCAAATCTTCGGACGACACCAACGACTCGCAGTTCTTCGTCACGCTGGCTCCGACTCGTCACCTGGACTTCAATCATTCGATTTTCGGCCTTCTGGTCGAAGGTAGGGGTGTTTTGCAGGCGATCGGTAGCACGGCGACCGGTAGTGGGGATCGCCCGGTTTACGACATCCGAATGAACACGATCGAGATTTTCGAGGACACCGAGAATGCGGTGATGATGCTGAAGGCGGATCCCGAAGCGATCGGTCAGCAGGCGACCATCACGGTCACGGTTGACGATGGATTGGGCAATCAGACACAAGAGGATTTCGTGGTAACGGTGGCCCAGGATCCGTTCAACAGCGGCCCCTTCTTGGAAGATTTGCCCGATTTCGAGACCACGGTGGGAACTCCCCTCCAGATCCAGTTATCGGCCATCGACGTGGAAGGCGATCCCGTCTTCTTCGATGCAGCGGCGGCTGGCAGTGTCGATTCGACGGTCGAGGTGAACAACGAGACGGGGCTGGTGACGGTGACTCCGCCCGCCGGATACGTCGGTCCGATGGAGATCATGGTTGGGGTGCAAGCCCTGAACGGTTCCGATCGGTCCGATCCATGGGACACGCAGATCGTCAACATCAACGTCGTGGCGGATCAGGAGGAATTGGAACTCGTACTGGAGCTGCTACCCGAATCCGACTCGAATATCGTCGGTGATCACGTGACCAACATCACGGAGATGACGTTCCGAGTCAGCAACACCATCGTCGGTGGCCAGGTGCAAATCCTGTACGATAATGCGGTGATCGGACAGGGCACGGCGACGGGCACCAGCATCGACATCACCACGGACAACCTGGCTACGTTGGGCGATGGAGAGTACTCGCTGATAGCCGTACAGACGGCAGACGGCGTTGCCGGTGATCCCTCGAACGTATTGACGGTCACCCTGGACACCACCCCGCCGGTTCCCTTGACCTCCACGCCGCCCACCACGGCGACCAACGGAATCGAGCTGGTCTACGACGCACAGCATCCGGAAGAGGGGACGCCGGGCTTTAAATACTCGCTGGTCGATCCCCCGCAAGGGGCCACGATCGACTCGACGACGGGAGTGTTGCGTTGGACACCAACGACCGGTCAAGGCGGCTTGAATACCTTCCAGATCCTTGTGATGGACCTGGCAGGCAACACGGAGACTCAGGATCTGGCGATCGATGTGACCATCGAGCAGCAATTGGTGATGATCGAGTTAGTCGTGGTCGATCAGCAGGAGAATCCCGTTTCGACCCTCGCGGCGGGTGAAGAGTTCTGGGTCATGGCTTATGTCGACGACATCCGCGTGCCCGCCGAGGGCGTCTTCGCTGCTTATGTGGACGTGCGATATGATCCGACGCTTGTCACCAACCTGGCCACCTCGCTGTCGGACGTGGTGTTCGGTGACTTGTATCAGAATGGAGTCTCCGGGGTCTTCACTACCCCGGGCCTGCTGGACGAAGTCGGAGCGTTCGGGCCGATGTCGCCTGTCGGCGGCGGAAAAAAGATGCTGTTTGCCGTACCGTTCCGAGCGGAAGAGGGGGGCCAGACAACGTTCGTGCTGGAGCCGTCCGATTCAGTAGGACGCGAGGTCCTGTTGTTCGGGCGGAATGAGCCGGTGCCATGGAACGCGATCACCTTTGTCGATGCCCCGCTGAACATCGAGTCCGGGCTGATGGCGGTCGACGATCTATTCAACGTAGACGAAGACAGCATCAATTTTCCCTTGGATGTCCTGCAGAACGACGAAAACGAGACCGGCTTGCCGGTGGACATCATCCAGGTGGGATTGACCAGCCAGGGAGGTACTGCGACGATCTCGGCGGATGGACAGCAAATCCTCTACACGCCGCTGCCGAATTTCTTCGGCGAAGAAACCTTCACCTACACGATCGCTGCCGGCGATTTGACCAGCACGGCCAGCGTGACGGTTCAGGTGGCACCGGTCAACGACCCGCCCACAGCCGTCGACGACGAATTCTCGGTAGGATTGAACAGCGAGAACAATTTCCTGGACGTGTTGGCCAATGATCACTTTGATCCGGACGTGGACGAGGTGCTGCGAATCGTCAACGTCGGTCCGGCCAGCCATGGCGGTACGGTGGTGATCGCCCCCAACGGGACTCATCTGCTGTACACGCCCGCGTCGGGCTTCTCCGGTGTAGAGACGTTCACCTACACCATCCGTGATCGAGCGGTCACCGATCCGACCGGTCTGGAAGACACCGCCACGGTGCGGATCAATGTCGATAGCGCTCCCCGACCGACGGCGGTCAACGACACCGCGACGGTCGACGAGGATTCTGTCGATAACGAAATCTTCGTGCTGGAAAACGATTCGCCGGCCGAGCCAGGAGCGACGTTGACCGTGGTCGAGGTCTCCGACTCGAAATTCGATGGCACGGTCACCATCGCCCCTGGCGGAACGCACGTGCTGTACACGCCTTTCCCCGATTTCTTCGGCGAGGATACCTTCACGTACACGATCGAAGAAGAAGACGGCGGCCGCGCCACGGCTTCGGTGACCGTCACCGTGCTGAACGTCAACGACCCGCCGACCGCGAACGACGATATCTATCAGGTCAGCAAGGGCTCCGGAACCAGAACCCTGAACGTCCTGGAAAACGATACCATCTTCCCGGATGTCGATGAAGTCCTGACCATCATTGCCGTGACGCAGGGATCGCAAGGCGGTACGGTCGCAATCGCCGCGGATGGCCAAAGCATCCTGTACACCCAATCGGATGATCCCAGTCTGCCCGATACCTATACCGAAACGTTTACTTACACGATCGACGATGGTTCCGGCGCTGATAACTCGACAGACTCCGCCACCGTTACCATCAACATCCGCCCGTTTACGACGCGCGATCTGGGCGGGACCGTGACCTACGCCCAATGGGAAACGGGCATCGGTGGTGCGGCGCTCCGGCTGACCGGGATGGACCAGTTCAACGGCGAAGTGACGCTGCAGAGCTATTCGGCGGCCAGCGGACGATATCTGTTCGACGATCTGGCACCAGGCAGCTATCAGATCGAAATGCAGGACGTGCCGTTTCTGCTGATCCCGAACAATGTCTTGACCGTCGAATCGTTGGATGAGGATAGCGACAATCTGAGTCTGAATTTCAATTCTGCGACGCGTGATCCGGCCTCGATCAGCATCGCGGACTTTTTGGCTCGAGCGCCCGGCCAATCCTCGCTTTCTCCTGCCAATTCGGTACTGATCGCCGCCGAGACCGGCCGATCGCAGCACTGGTACTCGTACCAGGCCGGTTGGCAGGACTTTGCGAATCTGGAAGCCGAACTGTCTGACGATGCTAAAATGCTAACCATCAGAACCGTCGCCAATAGCGGCCAGCATTATCAGGGGACCCTGATGTTGGACGACGTGACGCACGTCAGGCATTTGGCCAATTCGGGCGATTCGCACTTGCTGCGAATCGATGCCAGCCCCGAACAGATGGGATTGCAACCGATCGGCACGGTCCCCGTCGTGACCGTGCCGATCGGCACGGTCCCCGTCGTGACCGTG
>SKVE01000742.1 GCA_007129635.1 Planctomycetaceae bacterium | reverse complement strand
CTTGGAGGATCTATGCGCATCGTCGGTGAATGGTCGAGAGCGCGATCGAATTGACTCGCGATGACGGTGGGCCAGCAGTTGTGCGCGGGAAGTTTACGGCCTTCACGGACCCGGGCTCGACGGACATGAGCGTGATGAGCCGCGACGTATTGAGCAACTTCCACGTGATCGTCAGTCGGCCCAACAGCGAAGTCCTATTGCTGGCTCCGCGCCATCGTTACGGAATCCTCCACGCCTAAACAACAGCCAAGCCTTGTTGCACGGCAGCTACGCCGGAAGGCTCAGGGCGAGTCACGCGCCGCTGCGCAGACGGGCAAGATCCCTTCTGAACGGCACGGTCAACAACGCACAACACCCTGCAACACCTCCCAGCGATAGCCGCCGCCCTCCCATCGGAAGGCAAGCCTCGAACGATGTGGCAAACACGCCCGCCTTCGCCGCGCAGCCATCAGAAGCTGACTGTCCCCGTTGGCTCAAAGTCCAGCCGAAAACCGGCCGGCAGACAAAGCAATCCGGGGGCGTCGTGGAGCGAAAACTCCCGCTGGTCGAGCATCTGGACGCCATCTTGACATCGGTCGGTTCGAACGTGCGCTAAGGGGACAGCCACCTTTGCAGGGGCGGGGGGCAATAGCTATTTATCCGACGGGCCGGATTGCGGCGGGCATCTTTCGTGAAGCTGCTGCCGAATTCGAGGCAGATACGATCGATGTGCCGGATCCACGTCAGCGGTTCTGGCCAGATCGATACTTCGTCGTGAAGGTCGATGGCGACTCGATGGACGGTGGTTCCCATCCGATCCTGGACGGCGAGCGCGTTGTCCTGGAACGTCTCGGTGCCTCCCGTGCCGGCAGTTTGACCGCGGAACCCGCCATCGCCGTCGAGTTTCCGCGATGGATCGGCGCCACTGCCTTCGCCCTGGAAAACATCCGCAAAGACGCTCACGGCCGATACTGACTGCACTCGTGGAACCGGCAGTTCACCGATGTGCGGTCGTCTCGGACCAGATCCTTCCATTCGCCAGATTCATCGGAAAAGTCGGAAAAAGCGGTTGATGGGTAAGCATCTTTAGATCGAACTTTGTCCTGCTAATTGAAACAGCAGATGGCAAAGGGGACAGCCAGCTTTGCACGTGCCGCCGCGGAATGATGGGGTGATGGAATGATGGGGCGGTGGCGGGGTATCGGTGGGACGGTGGGACGGTGGGACGGTGGGACGGTATAGCGGGCTTATAGTTGCCAAACCTGCTTCCACCGGTGCGGGACCGGTGGGGAGCGGGACGGTGGCCAGGTAGATGGTCTTGGATGCTGCGATCGAGGACATGTTCGCCGAGATGGAGCCGTTCACAGTCAAGGCCGGCGACGTCGACTACTCGCGTGACTCGCTGTATTTCGGGCAGTCCCTCAAGCCAAGACTGCCCCGGTTGGAACCGGTCGTCGAAGGGAAAGACTGGTTGTGTCTATGGTATCCACCGATTCAATGGTGGGTACCTGCTCGCCAAGGGTACGGGCTCGTGCGACGTAGGCGAGCCATCCACGCGTCTGTTCCTCGTAGCTGATTACCGTCACAGCCACTTCTTCGTCGATGGCGTCCAGACGTCGCCGCAACCGCTCGGCCTCCTCACCAGTACCCCATTGCAGCAGGGAGACATGATCGGTGTCGAGTACCAGCATGGGTCAATCTTGGTTGATGGTTTTTTGGGGGGACTGTGACTCGCGGTATTGGCGCCCCAATCGCATCGCTTCGTGGAACGCCGAATCGTCCGCAAAACTACCCCAAATCTGATGCCACCATGGCTCTTTCGCAGCGGGACTCTCCAATTTCGCTTTCAACTGCGCAACTTCGGTTTCTAACGCAGCGACGCGATCCTTTAGCGGAATACTAGTCATCAATATAGCTCTCCTGGAACGAACTCACTTGCAGCAATTATCCGCCAATTGACTGCCCCGCACCATCACAAACCAGTCCCACCTCTGGAAATCACGCGCCGATCGGCCGTCCCTTGCACGACGACTGACCGTGGACCATCATCTAATCCGCTGTCTCTTTTCATCCGCTGTCGCATTCTGCTCGACCATCAAAATCGCGCCGTCCGCGACGGAACTGAACCACGCCCATACCGGCATCACCCGAACAGCCCTGACTGACAGAAACATTTGACGACAGAAGAATGCCCGCCCTGAACCTTTCAGCCCCAACGTCCGACGGAAGTGGACATGGGGACAGCCAGCTTTGCAGCACACCGCCTGGATTTTTGCGGAAACGGGCCGCCCTACTTCAAGTGCGACATGGCTGCGTGGGTGAAACCGCAGGCGGATCGCTTTGTTTCCCATGATCGCCGCTCGACGACTTCGGCGATCGCTCGCACCAGGTCGCGCTGCTCACCCGCCAGGGAAAATGCGACCAGAAAATGAGGGGGCCAGGAACGTGCGTTCATCGAAGGTATCGGGTACGATAAAATGGAACGGAACGTTGTTGAATCCACGCGATTTTCTGGCGAAACTGCGGGAGTGAAGATGAAGACCTTACAGGCTCAGGTTCCCGAGCTGCTGTTGCGGGAAGTCCAAGAATTGGCGGAGAATCAGAACGCGACGGTCGATCAGATCGTGTCCGTAGCGCTGGCAGCCCAGGTTTCCGCCTGGCGCACGCGCGAGAGCATCGCGTCGCGTGCTGCCCGAGTCGATTGGGGAAAGGTCGACGAGATTCTCGATCGTGTACCGGATGTCGCGCCAGTACCCGGTGATGAGAAGTGACCCGTTTTCGGACGGACGTGAATCCAAAGGACGTGCCATGACTGCAGGCTGGATCGACACGTTTTTCGAGTGGCTCAACACGCGGCCTGCGGATGCCCACACCGCTGTCGCCGTGGACGGCGACCGATTGCTGACCGAAGCGGGTTTTCTGGGCAAAGCCACGTTGACCGATCAGACAGGTCGCACATGGCAACTGGTCGTATTTCGAGGCGACGATTTGACGTTCCGCTTGGCGTATCGGCGAGCAAGATGCGCGGCCACGTGGGTCGGGATCTCCGAGACCGACATTCACCTGGCTCGGGAATCGTTTTCAAGCATCGACCAAACACAGGAGGTCTATCATGATTTTTGTTGTGGCCGCGATCGAGATCGTACCGGGAAAACTCGCAGAATTCCTGCAGGAATTCCATCGCATCGTGCCGTTGGTCCAGGCGGAAGAAGGTTGTCTGCTGTATCAGCCCACGACCGATGTGGCGACGAATATCGGTGCCCAGATCCCCGTACGGGCTGATGTCGTGACGGTCGTCGAGCAGTGGTCCAGCCTGGAGGCCCTGGAAGCTCATCTGATCGCACCGCACATGATCCAGTACCGCACCCGCGTCCAATCACTGGTGGCGGGGGTGCAATTGCAGGTGCTCCAGGCGGCCGCGCCATAACCCCAGGCTTGGCGTGTTCCATTTGTACTTTTCTTGGCTTGTCAAGGCCGACTCGACACGACTCATCCGTGCCCCGGCTTTGCCATCCGTGCTATACTGGGTTGCCGGCGGGGGGGCTACCCGCGAACGTTCATGACTCGGCAGCCGCTGCCAGCAGTTGTTCCACCAGCGGCTGGACGTGGTCGGCATAGGTGAACCCCTCGTCACCGAACTGCGGATCTTCGTTGGTGAACATCTTTGCCAGTTGGCCGTCGGGACCGTAGACCAACGCGATCGGTACGGCATCCGCCCCGACGATCGAATACAACTCCTGGTCTGGCGTGCTGCTGATCACGTTGGGAAAAGTCGCGTTCTGGCGGCGCAGGAAATCCAATACCTCGTCGCGAAACGATTCCGGTGGTTCGTCGGGCAAGCCGGTATAGTTCGCTGCGACAGAGATGCAGGTCAGTCCTTCCGAGTACGATTCGTGCAGCTTGACGAACTCGGGGAACTTGACCGTGCAGGGAACGCACCAGGTGGACCAGATGTCGATCACCACGACCTGGCCTCGGAGATCGGCCACCATCTGCTGGACTTCCTCCCAGCTCTTGATCTGGACGGTGACCGCATCGAGTGCGGTTTCCATCGCATCGGGATCGATGGCGGCTTGATCACGCGGGCGATCCGGCATGGGGTCGGATGCGGTTTCGGTCGGCTGGCAGCCGATGGCCGAAGCCAAAAGGAAACCGAGTGCGACGTTCGTCAATGGATTGAATTTCAGCATCGTGGTTCTCCCGATTGGGGGAAAGCTGGCGGGAAAAAGTCGACCATCGCGCGGCGCGCGATACCCAACGGAAACGAAAATCGGGAAGCGACCGTGCCTGGTCCACGGACGCTTCCCGAAAAGTTGACTCGACTAGCGCGAAACGAATTCGCCTAGTTCAGCATCGTCTTCAAGCCGTCGATGACCTTCGTCGTCGCATCATCGTCCAGCCCGTCTTTGTTTGCAGAGAAATTGAAGGTCACCTTCCTTTTGGTGTAATG
>SKVE01000796.1 GCA_007129635.1 Planctomycetaceae bacterium | reverse complement strand
GCCCCAGATCCAGAAAGCGCCAGGTATGCCCGCGAGTCATGCTTTCCATCACCATGCCGCTGAACGCAGCCAGATCGATGATCATCTGGTCCAGCATGGCCAGCAAATCGGTCAGGTCCACACCGGCGTAGCGAGGCCATGGGCGGAACTGCTGGTCGATGCGACGGATGATCCGCCAACTGTCCGTCGATATCCTGTCGCGGACCAACGTCGCGGCGCGAAACAATTGGGCGATGGTAAAACGCAAACTGCCCACCTGATGCTCGTCCAATACCGATGCGGGCAGCGAGCGCCGCAGATCGGGCAGCGGAACACGGATCCCCTGGACAACGTAGCCGGGTTCGATCTGACCTTGTTCGACCAACGCTCGCAACAACATGGGCAGCTCGGGCAATAGCTCGAATTCGGTCTCGCTGGTCAGCCGCAAAATGGTCGTGCGCAACAACCGCGCGGCGGCTTCCGATCGTTCGATGTGCCGTCCCAGCCAGTACAAATTGTCCGCGACTCGGCTGGGCAACTCCGCGCCGCTCCGCCGCAAGTCGACGGTCTGGGCCTGCGTTGGCAGCAGGCTGATCTGGCTGACCGGTTGCGGGGAAACGATCCAAGCATCCTTGCTCCCTTCGCCCGAGAGGATCGACATGTCCAGCGGGCGGGAACTCTGCGAAACGCGGACCAGCCCGCCTTGCATCACTTCGAATCCATCGGGGGTAGCGACCGCGTACGAGCGTAACGCGATGCGCTGCGGTTTCAGTCCGCCGTCGGACCAAACCGGCGCCGTGGACCGTTCGATGCGTTGTTGAGCCACGAAGGCATGCGGTGCCTTTTGGATCGCAACCGCCAGCTCGTCCTTCGACCACGCTTGCAACTGGCGATGAAAAGGCAGATCCTGGCCTCGGTTCCGATACGCGCGGCGGATCGTCAGCTCGTCCAGATGATCCAGCACGTCATGCTTGGACGCCGGATCGCCGCACCACCAGGTAGGCACATTCGGCAACAACAGATCCTCACGCAACAGTTCCTGGCAGCACGCAGGCAAATAGGCCATGAAAACGGGGGATTCGACCAGGCCGGCGCCCAGCACGTTGGCGATGGCCACGGTCCGCTCGCGAGCCGATTGCAGCAGACCGACGATCCCGCTGAAGGCGTCCGCCGACAGTTCCAGCGGATCACAATGCTCGCTGTTGGGACGCCGAAAAATGACGTCCACCGACAGCAGACCGCCCAGCGTCTTCAACATGACCTGGCCGTTGCGAACCGCCAGATCCCCAGCCTCGACTAACGTATAACCCAAGTAGCGAGCCAGGTACGCGTCCTCGAAATAGTTCGGCGTTCCCGGTCCCTGGCTGAGCAATACGATCCGCGGGTTGTCACGGTGCTGAGGCGCCGATTCGGCCAGCATCTGCTGCAACGCAATGAAGTGCGGCGCCAACCGTTCGACCTGACAACGGTGAAAAACGTCGGGCAGCATCCGCGAAACGACGATCCGGTTTTCCAAGGCGAAGCCCAACCCCGAGGGCGCCTCGCTACGGTCGGCCAGCACCCACCAGTGACCGTCCGAACCTCGAGCCAAATCGGCGGCGTAACAGGAGAGGAAACGATTGCCGACAGGCCGTTGTCCGTGGTACACCCGCAAAAAACCCGGATGACGAAAAATCAGATCCGCCGGCAGCACGCGACGACTGATCAGCGTCTGAGGTCCGTACAGATCGGCCAGTAACCGGTCCAGCAATCGGGCTCGCTGTGCCAGCCCCGCAGCGACCCGCTGCCATTGATCGGCCGCGATCAACAAAGGCAAGGGATCGACTACCCACGGACGCAAAGGGTTTTCCGAATCCCCATACGCACCGAAGGCGATCCCGTTTTCATGCAGCAGATTCTGAGCCTGATCCCATCGCCGACCAAATTCGCCGGTGGCCAATTCGCCCAACTGTCGACAAAACGTCCGCCAACCCGGTCGCGGTTGCCCCTGGGCATCCAATAATTCATCGTAAACGCCCGGCAAGGGGATATAGTCATCCAAAAAACTCGATTGCCCCGCGTCCGCAGATGTCAGCACCGTCATGATTCGATCTTCGCTTGCCGGTTTGCCCCACCGTCGACCTGGTCTGGGGACATGGTTTTTCGATCAAAGGGTCGTTCGGTCCGCCGCATGGTATCGCGATACCAGCCCCCGCGTCAATCTTCGGCAGTTATCGTGCGATCCATTGCAGCCTGCTGCCCTGTGTGCTAGAAGATAAGTCCATGACCATCTCCCTGTCCATCGTTCTGCCCGCCTATAACGAAGAATCGCGGTTGCCACCCTTCTTGGCGGCAGTTCGCGACTATGTGGAGGAAAACTATCCGGGTGCCCACGAAGTCATCATCGTGGACGATGGCAGCCAAGACGAAACGGGAACGTTGCTTGTCCAGATGGCCCGTCATTGGACGTCGCTCGTGATCCTCTCGCATCCGGTCAATCAGGGCAAAGGGGCTGCCGTACGCACGGGGGTTCTGGCGGCTCGAGGCGAATGGATTTTATTTGCCGACGCCGATGGTGCCACCCCGATCACCGAAACGGCTCGATTGGCCGAAGCTTTGCAGCAGGGGGCCGATGTGGCGGTGGGGTCTCGTTTGATCGCGATGGACGGACTGGTCCGACAACGCAGTTGGCTGCGGCGTTTGGCCGGACGCAGCTTTGCCGCCTTGGCCCGCTGGTGGCTGGCCATCCCTGAACAGGACACACAATGCGGCTTCAAAATGTTTCGGCGACCCGCCGCCCAGCAATTATTCTCGGTCGGTTGCGAATCGGGATACCTGTTCGATCTGGAGCTGCTGGCCCTGGCCCACCACTGGGGATTTCGTGTTGTCGAAGTCCCCGTCAACTGGCGCGAGGTACCGGGCAGCCATCTGAGCCTGACCGTTGAACTGGGCCGCGTCTTACGAGGTCTGATCCGCATCCGCCGACGCCTGCGTCGCATGACCCATCAGCCCGCATCGTCTTCCAACTAACGCAATCTGCCGTCGCAACCAACGAGCAGGTGTTTCTGAAGGCAGCGGACCAGGACGGCTTGGTCAAGTACTACCCGCTGTGGCCGGTCTCTGACCGCGCCACGCCGCCGACCGAAGGTCTCCAATATCGCGGGAGACCTTCGGTCGGCGGTTTCGGCGGGGTCGGAGACCCTCGCCGAACGGGAGGCGGCGGTTTCGGCGGGGTCGGAGACCCTCGCCGAACGGGAGACGCGTTTAGACGCTGCGTCGTTCGATCATCACGACCGAGGTGTCATCGTGGCGTCCGATGCCTCCGGTCGCTTCCAAAGAATCCTGGAACAAACGTTCCAGCGCTTCTTGGAGCGTCAAATTAATGGTTTCTTTCAGCGTATTGAGAATCCCCTCTTCGCCAAACTGTTCATCTTCGCGACCGTGTTCCGGAAAAGCCTCGTCCAATCCATCGGTGTACAACAGAATCCGGCTGTTGTTGGGAATTTCCGCAGAACACAACTCGTACTCCCAGTCCTCGTCGATAATCAGAGGCAAACCACCCTCTTCCTTCGTGCCCAGCTTACGGATTTCGCCCGTCTCCAAATCCTGGATCATGGGCATGGGGTGCCCGGCAGAAGTCCACTCCAGATGGTGATTCGTTGAATCCAGCAAGCAATAGAGCAGCGTAATGAAGCCACCCTGGTCCGCACCGATGATGTCGCTGGAACACAACCGCTTGTTCACCTCGGTGACAAACTCGGCGGTGTTCGGGAAACGCCGGTCCCGGATCATGCTGATCAATGTATGCATCGTCATGATCGACATGCACGCTTTGACGCCGTGCCCGGCCGCGTCGCCCAAGACCAGCACCACTTGACCATCATCAAAGCTGAACACGTCGTAATAATCACCACCGGCCATCACCACCGGCCGGTCGCCCAAGACGCGGATCTGCGACGATTCGTAGCGAGCCACGATCTTATAGCCCTCAGGCATCGGCAGATCTCGCGGCAGCACATCCTCCTGCAACTGGCGGACCGATTCGACCTCGTCCCGCAACTTCTCCATGACGATCTGAGCCCGCTGGGCCTGCACCGACATGAAGGCGGCTTCCATAATGGAAGTCAGCAAAAAGATGAAATCCCCATTTTCGTCGCGAGAAATGAACGAATGCAGACCGTTCTTGATGAACTTGGCGATCTGACTGATTTCCCCCGGCGCCCAAGCACCGACGATCGGAGCGTCAGGAATCGTGCGTCGAATACGCTCGAACAGAGGGAACACACCCTCTTCCGAGGGGAATCGCATCGACAGCAGTACCGTGTCATACGCCCCGGGATGGAGACTGGCTTCCAGTTCCTCCAAATCCGAGATGACAAAGCACTCGTTGGGATCAACGTTAAGAAACGTGTCGATCAATTCCGCTTCGGCTGGGTCATCCCACGCGACCAGAATTCGCATAGCTTCTACCTTTT
>SKVE01000343.1 GCA_007129635.1 Planctomycetaceae bacterium | reverse complement strand
CGCTGACCGCGTAACTGATTCAGCCGCAACGCGACGCGTTGTCCGAGATCGACGAATTCGATTTCCGCTTGATCGATCAAAGCAAGGCCCTGTTGTCGGCTCGGATCGCCGATCAGGCATAACAGCGTGCCGGCTTGGAGATAACTCCCGAGATTCTCCGGATCCAGCGGCGTACCCGGCCAAGTCGGCAGACGCCCTGACGCAGCCGAGCGAACCGTTCGTCGCGGCGGTGCAATCACGGTTCCGGCAACAGGAGCCCGGATGTGCAAAAGCTGCTGGCGCCGCCGAACCTGTTGCAGTTGCTCGTCCAGTTCCGTCAACCGTTCTCGCGCTGTGGGAATCTGCGCGGCCGCTTCAACGTCCCGACCGCGTTGCGATTCCAAGTAACGTACGTGCAGATGCTGCTGTTGTCGTTCGGCAACCAGAGCCGCCAGTTCCAGCTCGATCCATTCGTCGGCCAAACGGGCCAAAGACTCGCCCGCTTGAACGGATTGTCCATCCGTGATGGCCGCTTGCAGCGTGCCGGACGCCGTCACATAGATGTAGCGAGCATCTTGTGGCTGTAGCAGCAAGGGGGCTTGCACACGATAGGGGACGGGCACGAAAACCAACGCGGCCAGCACCAGCAGAACGACAGCAAGGGAACCAGCCAGTCGCCCACGTCGGATCTGGTGCCGCCGCAGCGGATCGTGAACAAACCGGGACGCTTTGACCGTCGGCCCCACAGCCATGCCCAGCACGGTGATTCCCATGAAGGCCTGAGCCAGAATCTCCAGTCGATACGGCTTGAGCACGGCATGCAAAAAGAACAGGCAACCGATCACTACCAGCCAGCGGTAACCGATCGCTGCGGCGGCATAAGCTGCCAGCCAGCCGTGACGACGCTGGGCAAACGCCCGCTCACCCGGTACATCGACCCCCAACGTCCACCGAGCGGCAAGTCGCGACAGGGCCGAACGGGCTCGCGACTGCAGGTTGGGGATCTCGACCAGGTCCGCGAGGATGTAGTAGCCGTCAAATCGCATCAGGGGATTTCCGTTGAAGACCACGGCGCTGACCGAGCAGACGAACATGATGTTCAGAAAAAGACTGTTCAGTAAGCCGGGCTCGCTGAACCACCACAAGAACGTACAGACGGCTGCCAGGAAGAGTTCGACGTACAGACCGGCTGCGGAAACGGCGATCCGCTGCCACTTGCCGGGCAACATCCATGCATCAGACACATCGCAGTAGAGGCATGGGGTGAAAATCAGGAACATCAACCCCAGATCGTGACATTCCCCGCCAAAGTGCTTACAGGCTACCGCGTGGCCCAGTTCGTGCAACACTTTGACCACCGCCATGCTCAGTGCCAGCCATACCAGGTTTCCCGCGTGAAAGAAACTGTGGAAGTCGGGCAGACGAGCCCACAATTGGTCATGATGGACGATCACCAAAGCGACCGCGGCCAGCACGACCAACAACCAAATGCTCAGCGCCGCCGGCGTCAGCAACCAGACGCATCGTGGGGCGAGCCGTTCCAGAAATCGATCGGGATCCACGCCGGGCAACCGGATGGCCAGCAGATTCCCCCACGCCTGAAGCCACGTACGCCGTGCTTGTTGGCCACGCCGCTCCAGCAGTCGCCCGCCCTGTCCCGGGGCATCGGACAGGATCAAGCCGCGTTGGTGCAGATCGCCCAGAAAGCTCTGCAAACGCGGCAGACTGATCCGGTACGGTGCGAATTGCCGTTCGAAATGCTGCTGGATCGAGGCCAAACTGGCGCGGCCGTCCAGCATCTGCAGGATCGCGTGTTCCTCGTCCAGCAGATGAAAGTACTTGAAGGACAAAGGGTCTTTCACTACCCAATGCCGGCGCTGGCCGTACCAGTGCGGTCGGATCTGAAGGTCCGGCCGCATCCGCAACCGCAATACCGACTCGGCCGAAGCCGGTGCAGACCAGGTGGATGTCATGGCGCTTCGCTAGGACTCCTCGGGGTCGGAGGCATCTCCGGACGACTCGATCCTGATGGTCCCCTGCATGCCCGGCTGCAGCGTCAAAGCGGGATTCTCGATCTGGGCTAGCACGCGGACTTGCCGGTTGATGGGATCAACCTCGGGGCTGACAAAGACGATCTGGCCCGAGTATCGCTGGTTGGCATCGTCATCCGTGTGCAAGATCACACGGCGTCCCACTAGGCCCCGAGCTTGCCGAACGTCGAAAAACCCCTCGGCTTGCAGGCGATCCAGCCGGACGATGCGGACCACTTCCTGCCCCGGTTGGACCCACTCACCACGGCGACGGCTGATCTCGACCACCATCCCGCTCAACGGCGCAGTGATCTGGCGACGCTCGACACGGTGAACGGCGAAATCGACTTCGTTTTGCTTCAACTGCTTGGTCCGCGAGGCGATCTCCAGGTCGTGCCGGGCCTGACGCAAAGCCAATTCGGCCGTTTCTGCGTCCAGTCGCAAGCGGTCCAGGTCACTCTGGGAGATCGAACCTTTGAATCGCTGAGCCCCTTCGTGGGTACGTTGAAAGATCTCCTGGGTGATTTTTTTTTTTTTTTCAGCCGTCCAGACCGCCGTGTCGTTCGCGGCGTTCTTGGCCGCCACCTCCAGTTCGCCCCTGGCACGTTGCAGCAGTAATTGGGCCTCGGTGTCGTCGATACGGGCCAACACGTCTCCCTCACGGACTGCAGCCCCTTCGCGCACCAGGATCTCCACCAACGTACCGGCCTCGCGAGCTGGCACGACGGCTTGGTCCAACAGATTGACCAGCACCTCAGCCTCGATCACCTCAGCCTCGATCACCTCAGCCTCGATCACCTCGGGCGCTGTGTCCCCAGGTCCGTCAGCGGCCGAAATCAGCACCAGTAAAAAAAACATCGGTCAGATCCCTTAGAAGAGAAGGCGAGACTGAACGGCTTCGATCACTTGCCGAAACCAGACGTACCCGATCGCTCGGCGTCCACAATGGATGCGGGCGATGACCGAAGCGCCCGGACGGGGCTCGGGAACCAGGCCGTCATCCAACGGGACCAATGCGAACATCGAGGCCTGGTTGGCTTCGTCCATCTCGATGGACGAACTCATGTGTCCGATGCGGCCGCGGAACTTGGTGTTGGGATCGGTGGCCAGCATGAAGGATACTCCGAGGGGAGTCTCCGAGTCCTGTCGAGCCGCCAGGACATGGCCGACCTGCCTGTCATCGATCCGCAACTCCAATCGCCATGGTCCGTTCAGATCGGCCACGGTCATCAGCCTCTCGCCCCGTTGCACGGGTCGCGAGGCCAGCAGACGTTCCAGGTCCCACGTCAGGATTTCGCCGTCGATGGGACTGGCCACAGTCAGGCGGCGATGCTGCTGCTCCAGCAGGTCCGCCTGATGCTCCAGCCCACGAAGGCTCTCCTGTAGTTGTTGCTCCTGAGCGGACAGTTCGTAGCGCTGGTCGGTTCGCGTCGCAGGTTCCTGGCGCCGGCGGGCAGCCCGTACGGCGGCCAGTTGTTCTGTGGTCGTTCGGCGTTTCGCCAACACTTCGGCATAGTGCTGCTCCAGCTTGGGATTGCTCAGCTCGGCAAGCGTGTCGCCGCGATTCACCGTCCCCGAGGCTTTGGGTAAAGCCACAATCAGACCGTCCTCAGGTGCGAAGATCTGGTGCCGTATGACCGGTTGCAACTCGCCTCGCGCGGGGATCGCGAAATCGGCAGGCACGATGACCAACGCCCCGACTGCCGCTGTAACGGCCGCCACGACCAACAGGGTCCTCGGCAGTTGCTCCCAACGCAGGTACTGCGCTGCCCGACGCGCGACTTGCATCACGGGCAGCAAGGGAAGCGATTCGTGGTCGATGGCGTTCCGCAAGGCCACCGCCGCAGGACCGCAGACGGCCGTCATGCGTTCCGCGAATGCTGAGTCGGCCGTTGCGTCGAACCGTTCCGCAATCAACACGCCCCGCAGATCGTCGGGAGCCTGTTCTTCGCGGTCGGGATCGCTTAACGGAACACATGCCACAAAGCGGACACAGGATTGGTCCACGTACGCTTCCAGATTCGTTTCCAGATCCGGTGGCAATTCCGATTCGAGGTCCGGGTACCACAACGCTTGACGGGAGGCAAGAACTCCTGCTGCGAGGGCTTCCAGGTGACCGACGGCCGTCGATCGCCGATGCACCGTATCCACGCCGCTGGCCGCCACTAAGCGACACTGCCGGCCGCGACGGACCGCTAAGCTGACTCGGTCGCATCCCAAAAGACGACGTGCCTCGTTGACGATCGCATAAGCTGTCGACTTGAGTGACAGGCTTCCATGAACCGCCTGGGAATACCGGCGCCATTGTTGCCACCAGGAGTGCTGGTCTGACAACTGTCGAAGCTGCCGGTCCCGGTGATAATCGGCTGCTAACTCGGTGGCTGCTGCGACAATCCGTAAACAACCCTGCTGGACCTCCGGCTG
>SKVE01000625.1 GCA_007129635.1 Planctomycetaceae bacterium | reverse complement strand
CGTCCCGCATCCACTCGGCTCGCAGATTCGCGCTCAGCCGTGGATTGATCTGGTACAGCAGGTACTGGTTCAATCCGTACCACTGAGCATCGTCAACACCCGGTAGCGGTACATTCGTTTCATGCCCCAAATTGTGTACCATCACGTAACGCATTCGCTCGGTCAATTGCCGCTGAACGACCAGACTGTAGACAAAACGATTGTCGTTGTTGGCATCAAACACCGGCATGAAGCTCTGGCGACCGCTGGACAAGGCGTAGGCCACGGAAGTTTTCTGATCCAGACTGCTCCATTTGATTCCCGCCATGATGTCCCAGTCATTGTTGTAATCCTCGAACATCATCCAACCGCGATGCAGTCCGGCCTGAAGCGACCACTGGTCGTTCATCTTCCAATCGGCCAACGCACCGGTCACCAGCAGCGGAACCGTATAGCCGTAGCTGTAGGAGTGCGAATAGAACGGGTTGGGTGGCGCCGGGATGTATTCATAATCCAAGATCCCGGCGAAATGGCCCAGCTTGACGGACAGATCGTTGTACGCCACTTCCAGATAGAACTGAGGCAGTACCAATCCGTAACGTTGATCGTTCAGGCCGTTGATGCGATCTTCCAAACCGTGATTGATCCCGAAGCGCCAGTCGGTGCCGTAGACCATATCGATGCGGCCGCCGATAGCCCAGCCGCATCCGCCCGTATCGGCAGGACGATTCAGGTACAGCCACAACTGATTCATTTGGTATTCGCTGTCCAGATCATTGGTCGCCACCGGTCCATTGAAGCCGCTGTCCGGATTCCGATGGTTGTATGTGATCCCATGCTGTATCCACCCCCCGACATCGACCCCCATGCGATCCAGCAACGCGGGCTGAGGCATCTTCCAGGGGTTGCCCAGGCAACGACAGCGTCCGCCCAAGCAGCTCCCACAGCCATCTTTGACGCCTGCTTCTTTCAGCAGATCAGCGACCGACGGGATCGGTGGCTCGGACACCTTCGGCATCAAATCCGGTGCTACCAACGGGTCGGCGACCACTGTGGGCGGTTGGCGAGTTGCAGGTAGATCGCTGGGCGAGGCCTCGATCTGGTCATCGCCGGACGGACCGATCGGAAGTGTCTGGTCCTGCTGGACGATCACCAGCGTCGACCGAGCCACCTGGTCGCTTGCATCCGACCAGCCTGCCATGCTTAACATCCCAAACGACAATGTCCACGCGGAGAGTTTCCATGCCTTCATCATTTTTCCATCCGTGGTTTTCAGAGACATCCGATCGAATCCTGTCCGTGGCAGATTCCTTGCACTGGACGACTGTGGCCATCGATCCAAAAAACGAAGTCCGGGGGGCAACTTCGTTCTGCTTCTATCCCCACTTTTCGGAGACCATTTCTAACGAGTTCACCCAATCTGACAACCGTTCCAATTGTTCCGGCTACCCCCGTTCCGGACTTGACACTCGTATCGATTACTCCTGTTTCAACGATGTCAACGTTGCGTTCGGTCACCCCTACGAAGGATATCCCAATACGCACCCCGACAACCAGTAAAGATGGCATTCATCAATTCCTCGTTGTGGCTGTAGTTATGGTCTCCTGCTTGGGTGGGAATGGCCTGCTCGAGATGATCCTCAGGGGGGAAGAATCGAGGATCATCCCCGATCAGCTCGCGTACGAGCCGCGCGGGATGGTCACCGAGATGCCGAGAGAGGTAAAAGACCGGTTGCAGAAGATCGACAGGACCGTTACCCGGCCGACGCACGTGAGGATTGGTTTCAAGGGGCCCTTCTGCCTGAACGAGGGCCGCCAGCGGGGTCCCTGGATAGATCCGTAATCCAAGCGCGGCTCCCGCGCAATCGGGGTCGATTTCTTTGAAAGCCGCGATGGTTTCGGCGACGGTTTCCGGCGTTTCCCCAGGGCCGCCCAACAGCATGTCCAGCATCACGGCGATCCCGTGCTGACGGCACATGCGCACCGCGTGTTCCAGGTCTTTGCGGCGGTGGGCATGAGCGTAATTGGCCAACATGGCGGGGTGCGCCGAGTCGCTGGTAAAGTTGATCCCCACGCATCCGGCTTGTCGCATACTTCGGATCAGGGATGCGGGCAGCGGGGTGACGGCCATGTAGGCGTACCAGCGCACCGCCCGGCCCAATCCTCGAGCAATCAACGCATCGCAAACCTGCTGGGCATGGTCCACCGGCAAGTTGAATTCAGCGTCACACAGATGGATCACATCGATACCCGATGCCAGGAGGTGGGCGAATTCGTCGGCGACTTCGCCGGGCGGCCGACAGCGATACGATCTGCCTTTGGCGACGGGGTCCGCACAATAGATGCAACGGCGGCGGCAGCCTCGTTTCGTCTCGATGCCGATCTGCCCGCCCAGGCGAAAGTAAGTAGCGTTGTCGACCAGGTCTCGGTGCGAAGACACGGAAACTCGGCGTGGCCAGGCGGGTGGATTCGCGATGACTTGGCCATCACGTTTGAAAAGCAACCCGTCAACAAGCTCCCAACAACGTTCACCGTTGATCTGCCTGAGCAACTGGATCAAGGCTTGTTCCCCGTCGCCGTGAATGCCGAAATCCGCTCCGCTGCATTCGAGCAACCGTTTGGGGAACAGTGAATACCCGACGCCGCCTAAGACGATCGGCGCGTCGGTCCGACGACGAACCGCAGCCACATCGTCCAGGAAGGTGGGCAGGAAGGACTGGCAACTGGACCAAAAACAGTCGTCGACATTGCGCAATGTCAGCCCAACCAAGTCGGGACGGTGCGAAGCAAAGTAGCGATCTAATTCGCTTTCGGCATCTTCGGCCAGACACAGATCGATCCAACCGACCTGGATGCCGGCAGCCTGTACCGCCGAGGCGATGTAATCTAACCCGACCGGTGCAATAGGCGGACGCATCCGATTGGTGTTGATCAGCGTCAGTAACGTCATGGCTCCAGCCGGATCGTTTCGATCACCACATCGACGCCCGAACGCATGACGGGGTCGAACCGCAGGGCGGTGACAGCGCCGCGCCAGCGCCGCGAATCGGTCAAGTCCAGGCGATACTCGTGGACGTTGCCGTCACCGATGACAGGGAAGCGGATGCTGTTCGCTTCACTGACCGGCGTGATGGTCGTCGCCCAGAACAGTTGCGCCACATCGTTCTGCGAGCTGCTCATCCGCACGACAAGCTGCTGATATTCATCCGCTACGAAACGAACCCCCGGCGCATGCAGGATCGGATCGCTGCCCACCGATCGGCCTTGCAATCCGCGCTTGGTCAGCTCGATCTGTAAGGCTCCGTTGGGACGCCAGCCCTGCAGACCGGCCTGGGTATCAAACTGCCATCCTGTCTTTCGCGGGTCGGCTTGCAAGTCGTACGGCCCGCGTCCAACGTCGGCGGGCACCAGGCTGGGTGGCCAATCGCCCGGTGGGCAAAACGCCTGACGCAGTTGTTCCAGATCCGCGAACCCGTGCTCTGCGTATGGTTCGATATAGCTGCCCTCGCCCCACTCGTTCCACGGTCCGATGGCGACGATCCGTTTGTCGTTCTGTCTGGCATACTGAGCTGCCAGACGGCAGAGTTGCCCGAACAATTCGGGGGTACGCCCGTGGATCACCCGCGCCTGTTGGCCGTGCCACGGTTGTGAGGCCCAGCCGGTGTCGACGATCGGGATGTACTCCAGCCCCGACGCCCTTTCGTCGGCCTGCCGCCATAACTCAGGACCCGTCTTGACAACGCGAGAGAAGGAAAATTGGTTGCTGCCAGCCCGCGATTCGGCCAGATAGAACCCGTGATACGAAGTGAAGGCTTCATAACCTTCGTTCACTAGCTGGGCGCACTGAGCGGCCGATTCGTGGGAGCTGATCGCGACAAAATAGATGCCCTTGTATCCCGCATTGCGAGCCATCTGCTGGGACAGCGCGTACAGCTCGGCGGCTGCCTGGCTGCCGCCCACGTCGTTGCGGATATTTGCCGGCGCCCAGATGAACACCGCCGGTCGGTCGTCGATGCGGTAGTACTGGTCCATCGAGAAGTAGTGGTCGATCCAGTACTGCGTCACGCGACGCCAATCTTCGCGGCAGTGCGAACCGGGCGCGTTGTGGTTGGCCCACATGATGGCCCACTGCAGATGATGGCGGAAACGGGCTTGCGCATACGCCTGATGCAACCAGTGCTCCAAGATCCGGTTGCCTCGGTCCCAATACCAATCGACCATGAAAAACCGTACGCCGTGCTCGACCGCCCACTTGATCTGCCAATCGGCACACTCCGGGTCGGCTTCGTCGTACCAGCCAAGCACCGGTTTGCGCTCGGGAAAATCCAGGATCGGTTCCCAGCGAGACCAGGTGTCCCAACCGGGAAAGTAGTACACGCCGATGTCCAGATCTGATCGCACCGGCTGTGGCGGCGGGATGTAGTCGGATAGCTCGACCTGCGGTGCTGGGGTGATAT
>SKVE01000894.1 GCA_007129635.1 Planctomycetaceae bacterium | reverse complement strand
TTTTTGTACCTTCCCCCTAAAAACTAGGTATAAAACGAGGGGTTTCTCTCGACCGACGCGGGAGAGAAAGGCAACAATGGTGTGATCTGGGCGCGCACCGTGAGCGTTCGGCTTGGTTGGCGGCGGCTAAAAATCACTAAGTCACCCAAAAGAAAACGCGCCCGTCGGGCTCGCTCGTCGGTCTTAGAGGAACTCCGTGGCGAGTACCAACTGCAGCTCGCGAGACCGAGGCGTCTCTGACGGGATCGCCTTGGCCGCTACGAACTCCGGGTCGAGCACTGATTCCAGGTCACACCGCGGTTCGGGGACTTGCGACGGGCGCCCCGGCGGGCCTCGGGCGCTGGCCAGCGTGCGGAGCGAACCCTCCCAAAGGCCGCAGTGTCGTAGAATCTGGGTGGTTGTCCGTTGTCCGTTGCCCGTTGTCAGCTAGGTTAGCTCGGCCGCCGAGCTGACGACGGCGAGAAACGCGGTTTCGGTTATAGTGGTTGCATCTTTGTCCCGGGCGTCGACGGCCGGATCTACAATGGTGCGTTGGAGCCCGTTTGTCGCCTTGGTCGCGAAGGCTGGTGAGTATGACATTGGCGACGGCGCCACGAGGGGCGTACCTCCTGGCGACGATCCCGTTCAGAAGATTGCAGTAGATCGAGCCTTGTGCGGCCATCCATCCTTGAGGATGAGGCCTCAATGGCCGCGACTTGAGGACCCGTCCGCGCCCGCCGCGGTCATTCCGGCCCGGGTCGCTACGATTCCGTGCGGTCTATTATCCGCATAGAAATTGGGGGATCTCTCGCTCCTCGACCTGCTGTTCCGCCGGGCCCACCCCCAAACTCGTGGCGTCACCCATGCAAGGCTAACTTGATTGACAAGAAACGCCTGGCCGGATGCTTAGGCAACATGCAACTCGACGACGTCTTTGTCGTGCAGCACGTAGTCGCCTTTGACCTGGGTTCCGTCGTGCACGGCACTGCCCCAGACCCGCGCGAACTTCAAGTTCTTGGCGAAATCTTTGTGGATCAGTTCAGCGATTTCCATCAGCGTTCCGCCCCGTTCAATGGTAAACGGGCGATCGTAGTCCGGTTCTTTCGCCGTGGGCAGTTTGGTGTAGACCCGCACCACGTCCAGCGGCTGGTAGATCGCGTCGCGCAGCGTTTCCAGCCCCATCCCGTGGGCTGCCGAAACCGGATACTCAGGAAGATCGAGAGGACAGCACTCGTGCATCCAATCCAGAAGCTCGTCGGATTCAGCCAGATCGATCTTGTTGGGGATCAACAAGGTTTGCGTGTACGACACGCCGATGTCGTTTTCGTCTAAGGATGATCGTCGAGCCAATCGGGTCTTGGTCGCTGCCAGGTGGTCCAGTACGGCTTGCAACGCATCGATGCCGTCATCCATCCCCACATCGACCATCAGCAGCACCAGGTCCGCCCCGCGGATCAAACCCTGCGTCACGGGATCAAAATAGTCGGTGGTGATCGGCGGGGTGTCGATCAACTGGACCATCACATCTTCCCAGGGCATCATTCCGGGCGTCGGTTCGGTCGTGGTGAACGGATACGGAGCCACCTCGGGTGTGGCTCGTGTCAAACTGCGCAACAACTGGCTCTTACCGGCGTTGGGGCCACCGATGATCACTGCCCGCCCGGCTCCCTGACGCATGATCCGCAGCCCGCCCCGTTTGCTCTTTGGTTGCGGCTGCTGCAATTCCTTTTTGATCTTGCTGATCTTCTGCTTCAGCTCCGCATTCAGCTTGTCGGTGCCCTTGTGCTTGGGCAATTCGCGGAGCATCACCTGCAGACAGTCCAGCTCTTCTTCCGGCGTGCTGGCTCGCCGGTATTCGGCTTCGGCCTTCAGGTACTGTTGCGTGAGATTGGCAGGCATGATCTTCAGCGAAGCAGGATCAACGTTCGAACCCTATTCTGACTCGGAAACCGCTGACTTGGACTTCTTGATCAACGTCACTTCGTTGCCCTTGTCGTTGTACAGCACCTCGTCCATTAGCGACCGCATCAACCACACGCCGCGTCCACAGACCGATTCCAGATTCTCGGGCGATGTGGGATCGGGCAATTTCGAGGGGTCAAAGCCGGGGCCTTCGTCTCGGATGACGAACTTCGCGCCCACGTCAGAAAAACTCAGTTTCACATAAACTTTGCGATCTCGGTACGGCAGCGTACTGCGACGTTCTTCCATCGCCTTGTTATACAAGTTGTCGTCTTCCATCTCGCGCAACTCGGAACTCAGTTCCAGGTTCCCGTGGTGGATCGCGTTCCGCAACGCTTCCTCCAGCCCCAAGCATACCAGATCTTCCATCCCCTCCTCGCAGACCTCCGCATCGCGCATGCAACCACTGGCATATTCCAGCAGATGGCTGATCAACTGCGTGTCGTTATCGTGGACGACGAACGTGCTCTCCGAATCCGTGACAGACTGCAGGAATCGAGTCAACTCGCGTTTCTCGCGACACAGCGTCAACAACCGCTCGACAATCCCCGGCAACACGTCTTTCATGGCCGCTTTGGGGACGTAAGCCCGAGCCCCGCTGTTGACCGCTTTGACGGCCATGTCATCGTGACTGTTGCTTGTGATCAAGACCACCGGCACCAGCGGATCGGCATGAGTGATTTCGGACAACAGTTCCATCCCGTCGCTACCCGGCATCAACAGATCCGAGATGGTCAAGTCCGGTGGATGGCTCTTGATCCGCTCCAGCGCTTCTGCGGCGTCGCGGGCGAACTGCAGCTCTAAATCGGGGGTGTTTTCTAGCAACGTCCCAACAAGACGCTGTTCTTCGTTTGAATCATCTACCACAAGTACGGTAGGCATGGAATTGTCCTACGGATGTTGCGTAACGACGGCGTAACCAGCCGCCAGATGCCGTGACTCGCATCCCTACTGCTTAGGAAACTATAGATTTGGAAAAGCAGTCTAACCTCTGAACTTCTCGGGGAAAACCAGACGCACCGTCTTTTCCGCCCTTTTTTTCCCATCAGGCATGATTTTGCCGCTTTATTCCAGCGGGAAAGGCCAGCATGAGGAAATAGTCTCCCTCAGAATAAGCATTATATCGGCTGCATCCGGAACTGGGAACTGCTGGGTGGTTTGGCGAATCGAAGGGCTCACCGATATACCGGATCAGCCCCCTGAACGTCGTCGGGACTGGCTGTTCTGGTCTCCATGGCCTCTTCGGCCAACTGGTACTGCTGTTCGACGTACTCTTTTTTACGAAGCATGTCTTCCGGATCTTCGAAGTTGAACAGCAGGGGCAGTTCGCCTTCGATCACTTGCGTGGCCATCCCAGCGATACGCCAGCCATCCGCCTGTTTGCGTAGCACCCAAATCACCTCGGTACCGACACGCTCGCCATCGGGCGTGAAGTCGATCCACAGGCTCCTGACATGAGCGCCCTGCATCGCTTCGTCCACGAATTGAACTTCGCCCAGCTCGTACTCTAGCCGGGACGATCCTTGCGATTGGATGTCCAGACCGCTGTTGGCGGTTTCGGCGCGAGCCTTATCGGTCAACAGCGCGGCGATTTCACTGTCTTGGCCCGTTCGTAGTGCTTCGTAAAACTGAGCCACCGCCTCGCTCGGCGAGTTTGTATTGCCACCTTCGGCCTCGGTGCCCATCCGCATGTTGGTCTGCCTGTCGGCTGGCAGTTCCGCCTGCATGTCGGGGGATGGGACCACCGACTGAGCAGCTCGATCGGGGTTGGTAGAATCGCCGCACCCGGCGAAAATCGAAGCGGAAAACGCGGTCAGCAGGATCCATCGAATGCGTTGCATCAGCCACTCCTTGGCATGGTTCTAGATCTTGGACGATGTCGACGCGGGAAACCGTCGAATCGATCGCTTGGCAAACGGGAGCGGGAGTGTTGCAGGAGACGAGGTTTTCGTCAAGAGGAATCTAAGAAACCGGCCATCCACATCACTGTCCACGCGACCCTGACAGGGGGTGTTTTGCTGGCTTCCGGCCGACGGGGATCAGCCGGAGACCGTGACGGTCGTGTCGGTTTCGGCTTCGACCGGTTGTGCGGAGCGGAAACTGTCCACTCGAACCCTGACGGTGTGCTTGCCGATGCGAGTCCCCCGAGCTTCCAGATAGAACGGATGGAGCGTTTCGTTGGCGCGAACTTCGGCGATCGGCGTCACCTCGATCGTCCGCTGATCGTCGCTCAAACGTCGTGCGGCGACGGGACCCTTTAGCGAAACGTACTCGATCCCGGGCGGCAACAGAATGGTCAACGTGACATTGCGATCCGAGGCATTGCGGGCGTTCTCGATCCCGATGATGTAGGTGGTCGTCCCATTCACGGCAATGGGGTCTCGCGTATCGGCGATCGAAACACGCAGAGTTCCGGTCACCTGATCCGGAGCAGGATCACGAGCGTCGTCGCGAGCGGCGTCGGCCGGCTTGCGGGGGCGGTCGGCTGGGCGGTCG
>SKVE01000213.1 GCA_007129635.1 Planctomycetaceae bacterium | reverse complement strand
GACCTTGCCAGCGTTCGTAATCCAATTCTTCGGGAACTGGCATTTCCGGTTGCGGCGGACAGGGCACATCGCTGCTTGGTACTCCGACCGACACGGACTGGACTTCCCCGATCAAGCCATTTTGGACGATCGTCGCCGCCTGATGAACACCGGGTATCGACCGAAATTCGCTATCGACACGAAAGATCCGTCCCAACTCGCGGCTCAGTTCGCTTAGTTGCCGCCCCTCGGCGATCGTTCGCGTGATTGGTTTTTCCAACGAGACATCTTTGCCCGCCTTCATGGCCGCCACTGCCATGGGAGCATGCCAGTGATCGGGGGTCGAGATCAACACCGCATCGACATCCGAGCGGGCCAGCACGTCATGAAAATCCAGATGGAGATCGCAGCCCTTGTACTGACCGCTGCGTTCCGCAGCGCCATAGTTGGCATCGACCGCTTGCTTCATCAGGTCCATGCGCCAATGATCCACATCACAGACGGCCACCACCTGCACATCCTTCATGCCCAGGAACTGTTTCAAGCTGACGAGATACGCTTGTCGTCCGGCCCCGATCATGCCGACCGTGATCCGGTCGCTGGGAGCCACTCGCCCGGCCCCTCCCAACGCTGTCGCTCGGACATACGCGGGTGCCATGCTACCGAAAACCGCCGTGCCGGCGGCCCGTTTCAGAAAATTACGCCTGGTTACTCGAGATCGTGTCATCGCTCTATCCCCTTTCTAGCTCCCTTTATCCCGCGCCGCATCGGCGATTGCAAGCCATCTTTTCAAGTTAGTCCGTCGCATGCGAATGAACGTTGATTTGGATATTTTCTCAGGATTGCCAAACATGCGTGTCATCGGCTGTAGCCTTCGCTACGATGTTTTTCGAGCAGGGCCGCAAGACGTTGGGCTTGGTTCGGGAACTGGTCCAGCATATCTTTGGTTTCACCGGGATCGTCCTGCAGATGATACAATTGTGGGCGATACTCGGGATTCCTTTCAAGCTGCTGGGCGGGAACCGGCGCGGATGGTTTTCCCTCGATGTACTTCCACGGGCCCTGCCGGATGGCGAAGACGCCCCTTGCATTGTGAACGATCATGGAATCTCGCGGGTTCGGAGCAACCGGGTCACGCAGCACCGGCAGAAAACTGACACTGTCGGGAGCGGCTGATTCCGGTGCGGGAAGTGGTTCGCCGAGGATTTCCGCGATGGTTGCGTAGGTGTCAATCAAACCGATCATCCGATCACACTGGCTGGCGGCGGGCACATACTTTGGCCAGCGAACCAAGAAAGGTACTCGAAACCCACCCTCCCAGATTTGATGTTTCCGCCCGCGCCAGTCGCCGTTTACCTGCAGCCCGGCTTCCACCGCCTGACGGACCGAGGGGTTTCGGTCTTTGGCTTGCGGATTCTCTGGCGGGAGGACGCCTCCGTTGTCGCTGGTGAAAACAAACAGCGTGTTCCCCGCCGCCCCGCGTTCCTCCAACGCTTCCAGCAATCGCTGGACAGTCAGATCCAGGTCGCGGATGAAATCCGTGTACGGGCCAGCGGCACTGGTGCCTGCGACGTCCGACGAAGGGGTGATCGGCTCGTGTACGGCGGTGGCTGAGAAATAAAGAAAAAAGGGTTCGCCACGCGGGACTTGTTCCAGCCAGGCCAACGCCTTGTCTGTGAGCACGGGCATGTTTCGTGAATCATCGCGGGCGGGTGCGTCCAAGCCCAGGTACGTGCTGCCATAAAACGTGGTGCCCGGATTGGGGTCGCGATTCGCAGAGCGTAGGCCAAACACCGTGTGGTTTTCGACGTAGACACCGGTCATGTCCCCGTTGTTTTGGGGCACCGCGAACTGGTAGTCAAAGCCCAGTTCAAGCGGGCCGGGCTTGAGCATGCCCGTAAAGTCCACGGGCCTGGTTTCGCCATAGCCCAAGTGCCATTTGCCAATCATGGCCGTGTGGTAGCCATGCCGTTTGACCAACGAGGCCAGTGTGGGCCGATCCGTCTCGATCAAAAGAGGATCCAGCACGCTCGAGACACCATGTTTCAGCGGACTCCGCCAACAATAGCGGCCCGTGAGCAGACCATAACGGGTCGGCGTGCAGACCGACGATGGGGAGTTGGCGTCGGTGAACTTCATGCCCTCGTGGGCTAAGCGGTCGATGTGCGGCGTGCGCACTAATGCCTCAGCGGCCCCGTAACAGCCTACGCTGCCATAGCCCAAGTCGTCGGCAAGAACGATCACGATGTTCGGGGGCTCAATGATCGGCTGTTCGGATCGCGCCTGTGAGGCGGATGAAACGGCGAGAGCCAAAACGAGGACCCAGCCGCAAGGGCCGGGCAGAAACGGGGGTTTCCGCACGCCTCCAGGCGATGCCAAAGCTTCGTTTGTCGCGGACGGCGGGGCGGTCGTGTTCATCGGCAATTCACTCCTGGAGGCTAGTCCTCTTGGGTTGTCAGCCTTTTGTGGCTTGTTCTGTCCCATTCTCGTGCGAATTATGGTATTCTAATCATAGAGCCACTGGCTTGAAACATGCGGCAGCGCTGGCCCAGATCAATCATGGGAGAAGAATCATGACGCGTAACGAATATTTTCGCATCGAGCAGAACGGTCGGGTGACGTGCCTGCGGTTTTTAGATACCAGCCGTCTGGACACCGACGATTACGCTCAACTGCAACGTGATCTGGTCGACTTCGTCGAGAGCCACCTACCAAACAAGCTGATCGTGGATCTTAGTGAGATCGTCTACTGTTCGACGGCTTTGATCAATGCCTTGCTGATGGCCGAGCGACGAGTCCGAGCGAACAACGGAACGATGCATCTGTTCGGGCTGAACGAATACATGCTCGATACGCTGCAGCGGCTGAAACTGGTCGATACGATCTTCTCGATCTGTTCCGATGAATCCACGGCTCAGAGTGCGTAGCATCTCCGAATACTGAAGGGTCTTTCCGTGCGTTGTCAATCAAGTTTCTATCGGCTCACGCCACTGATGTTCGTCGTCGTGTTCGTTTGGATGACCGGAGGTCTGGCGATGTCGGCCGAGCGGCCATCGGCGGACGTCGCGGATCAACGGGCGGAAGGGTCACTGGACGTCTTCCTGGGTGAACCGCAGTTCGAGAAGCAGGTCGTTTTTGAGGGTGGGGGAAACGTTCGCGAGCCTTACTTAGCCGTCGCTGTCGATGGGACCGTCCTGGTCATGCGCAACTACGCTCGACAACTGCGCCGCAGCCAAGATGGTGGACGGACCTGGAGCCAAATCGTTGAAGTACCGTTCGGCTTCATGGACAGCAACTTCATCCTTGACGAGAATTCCGGTCATCTCATGTCGGTGCGGCTGTGGGACGGGCAGGATCGTCTGTGGCGCAGCCGCGATCACGGTGCGACTTGGACGGAAGAACCGCTCTCGCTGAGATTTAACCAGGCGATGAAACAGTTGGAAAAGTCGGGCGAGAAGACTCGCGGAGTGCGAGATCCAGCCAACGGGGGCTACTACCTGCACGCCAACGCTTCCGAAGCGGGGATTACGCTTCGTCATTCGGATCGGCGCGGCCGATTGCTGGTCACGGCGACTTACCGTCCACATGCTCCGGAGCATCCCTCCGACCGACGACCGGAGGACGCCATCTGCAGCACGGCGATCTACAGCGATGATGGCGGGGCGACATGGCAGGTTAGCGATTGGTTTCCGGAAGCCTACACGGAAGAAGCGGCGTTGGTCGAATTGCACGATGGTCGGATCTATTACAACACTCGCAGTCACGCCGGGTACCACGACCGGACGAAGACCCGCCCCTTGGCCGAGCACACGTGGTTGCGGCGGTCGGCCATCAGCCGTGACGGAGGGCAAACTTGGGAAGACCTTCAGATCAATCGCGTGTTGATCGATGGGGGCGGATACGGACGCGGCTACGGAATGAAGGGCGGGCTGGTTCGTCTTCCCATCCGCGGTCGTGATATTCTGCTGTACAGCAATGCGGATACAGCGGGCGGCGAGCGTGAGCGGATGACCGTTTGGGCCAGTTTTGACGGCGGAGAAACTTGGCCTGTGAAGCGTCTGGTCGACGCAGGCCCCGGTGCCTACTCGTCACTGGCCGCCGGTCGGCCGGGAACACCTGGCGAGGGCCAGATTTTCTTGTTGTTCGAAGGCGGTCCCACCGGCCGTTACGATGCCATGCAATTGGCGCGGATGAACCTCGCCTGGCTGCTGGACGGGCAAGCAACCGGCGACGGCAACTTGCCGGATTGGCTTTCTCGCTAGGAGAATCGAAAGAGGCATGGCATGCGGCGCCGCGAACGATCCAAGCAGCGATCCAGACCATCGAAACCCAACACGCCCGTACGACCCCAGCCCAGACGTTCCGTTCGGACGGCTTGGATTCTTCTCGCCATGTTGATGCTCATGCTGCTCGGGGCCCTTGGGGGGCGTCCGGGCATGGCATGGTACTCGCGTCTGTTGGCT
>SKVE01000297.1 GCA_007129635.1 Planctomycetaceae bacterium | reverse complement strand
GCCACCCACCTATCGCATTGCCAAGCAGCAAAGATGGTCCAGAGCCCCCCGTTGGCTCGGGATCCTAACGATATGGCCGGCGAGCGGCGCGGATTCGGGGCCCATCGTTCGCCGCGAAGTAGGAACAAAACGGGAGCAAAGGCACTGGTCTTGACACACGCAAATTGAACACGCCAGGTCGGGAGTCGTTTTCGGAGAAGGTGTCTTCCCTGTGGTTCGTCGTCGCCCGAAAACGACTCTCGACCCCGTCCGTCAGGCGGTGGGAGCAACGACGTTACGATACGGCGTCTTCCGCGTCTACGTTATTGCGGTCTGCGTTTCGAAAGGCGGCGACGATCAATTCGGCGGCAGCCTGATCCGACAGACGTGCGGTGTTGATGATCAGGTCGTATTCTGCCGGGTTTTCGACATCGTGATGGAAATGGCGGCGGCAGAATTCTCGCCGATGCTTGTCCAGTTCATCGACGCGGTCAGCGGCCGCCTGCTGGCTGATCCGGTATCGAGCCATCATGGACCGGATTCGCAACGGTCGGGGCTTGATGATTCGCGCTGCGATTCCGCTGGCGCGGGGCAACACGAATTGCGTTCCGCGTCCCACCAGCACGACATCGCCGTGCAAGGCCGCCAGATAAGTGATCCGTTCCAGGTGGTAGACGAAACTATCGTGGCTGACGATGCGAGCATCCAGAAAGGCACCCAGCACATCGTAGAACCAATTGGCTCGAGTTTCGTCGACGATCTCCAACATGTCCCGGGGCATGTTGTATCGATCGGCCATGAACTCCAGCAATTCTTTATCCAAAACGTCCCAGCCCAATTGTTCCCCGACGATGCGAGCGATCATCAGGCCGCCCGCACCGGCCTCGCGCGAGATCGAGATATACGCTCCGGTCCGCGCCGGGCGACTGACATCCTGCGCGTTTTCCATGTGCTCCAGCAACTCGCGGGACAACAGCCAACGCTCCATTCGGCGTTTGGCTTGGGTCAACATTTCCGTGGATGGGTTCGAGCTGGAACTGGTCATGGTCGGCTCCCTGCTGATGAAGGAACAAGTTGCCCGTCTATCCGTTTGATACTTCAACGGCCCTGTTTTGTCCAGTCAGCCAAAAGTGCGGCTGCGGCGCTCGATCTAACGGATTGGCCGCTTTCTCAATGGTGCATCGTCGACCGAAAATGATTCCCGCCCCCTGGCGATCATCTACTTTGATCGATGGCGAGTCGCAAAACGCACATTCGACGGACGGGGGCGGCGGCGGAGCGCGGCGACGGTAAACTCCTGGCGATTGAAAGCCAATTGGCGGGCGCGGACCAGTGGGTAACCCCAACTGCGAATCCGCTGGAGGTACTCGGGGATCTGATCGGCCAGATGCCAGTCGATCAGCTTCAGGGTCAAGAGCAGGCCCTGGATATTGACCTGGCGGTGGGTAACGATGTGTTCGACCGTGTCCAGCGTGTGGTTAGGGGCGACGTTGGCATCGGCCACCAACCATTTGATTCGCCGGAACTCACGACGTTTTAGATCGGCGCCTCGAGCCTTGATGTGCGTGAAATTCGGATGCTGCAGCACGACTGGCGACATGTCGGCCGGATCGATGCCCGTGACGATCAATCCACGGTCCAGCAGCGCCTGGCAGGCACCACCTGGGGAACTGCCCAGTTCGACACAGTGATCGCCGGCCGCGACGGGCAACCGTGACCACAACAGCGCGTCGGTGATCTTCAAATAGGCCCGCGACACGGCACCGTCCGGCATGTCGATTTTGGGAGTCCCGCCGGGCCAGCGCGACGGCATGGTCGACGCTTGATGACCGCCGATCCACCACTCGCCGGGTTCGACCAGCACGCAATCAAGAATTTGCTGGCCGGGTCGCGCGACCAGATTGACGGGAAACACACGCTGCGGCGCCACGGACGGTGGACGAGAAGCCGCCACGACGAGCCCGACTTGTTGAGCCAACGTCGAAATGCCGGGCTCGAAATCTCGATCGCCCGGCACGGCCGGATCCCGTTGCCAAACGTGCAGATGGTCCCAGGCCCGATGACCGGCCAGTTGCCAGAGTTGTTCGGCCATCGTCTCGGCATGAGCCCCGACGAGTCGGCCCAACGAAAATCCATAGGATCGGGCAAAGACCGAGCGAAGGTCAAAATCCGGACTCAAGCCGTGGTCGGCGGGCAGCTTGAAGGTCACAAATCCTGGGCGAGAAAAGGCCAGACGAAACTCGGGCCAGCAGACGGCCAATTCGTTCTTCAAGGCGGATTCCGCACCGCGTTGGCAGACCACGAACAGGAATTCAGCGCTGTTCATCGAGATGCCGCCACGGCAGCGCGGGTTGGTCGCCAGTCTACCAAGTGCATCTCGACGCTGCGTCGCCCGCGGTATTCGTTGATGACCGGCTTGAAGGCGATGTCCAAGTCCCCGTCCACGGCGGCGATTTCGTCAGCCGCTTCGCCCAGTCCGAACGCGACGGCCCGCATGTTGACGCCATACTGGTTCAATTTCAAGGACAGATGACGCTGGCCGTTGCCGATCCGCCGCGGCGGCTCCGCCAGACGTATCCCCGTCGCACACAAGACGGGCCGCGGATTGCCCTCGCCAAACGGAGCCAGCCGTTCGATCTCCTGAAGGGTGCGCAGCGTCAACTGGCTCAGCGGCGCCTCGGCGTCGATCGAGATCTCGGCCACCCGATCGCCCTCCTTGATCTCGCTGGCCGCGTACTCGCAAAAAGCCGCCCGGAACGCTTCCAACCGATGACGCTGCAGCTTCAGGCCGGCCGCCTGACGATGGCCACCGTGAGCCAAAAGCGTCTCGCTACAAGCGATCAGAGCCTGGTGAAGATTCAAACCGGCCGCCGAGCGGCATGAGCCGGTGCCCGGTTTCACGCCCGCTTGGTCCCAAGCGATGATCACCACCGGACGGTTGAACTTGTCGGCCAGACGCCCGGCGACGATGCCGATCACACCCGGATGCCAGCCCTGACCGTCCAGCACCAACGCCGGATCGTTCTCGGGATCGAACTGTTCGGTGGCCTGCTTATGAGCCGTCTGATAGACGCTCCGTTCCAAGCTATCCCGGTTCTGGTTCAATTGGTGCAAATATTCCGCCAGCCGGGTCGCCCGATCCGGGCAGTCCGTCGTGATCAACTCGACCCCCAACGGCGCTTGCCCCAAACGGCCCGCGGCGTTCAGACGCGGGCCCAGGACAAACGCCACATCCTCGCCCCCCAGTTCCGGCTTCTGGTCCAGGCCCGTCACACGCATCAATGCGGCCAGTCCCGGCACCGGACGTTCGCGGAGACTGACTAACCCGTGCCGGACCAAAATGCGGTTTTCGTCCACCAGCGGCACCACGTCGGCCACCGTCCCGATCGCAGCCAGACCGACCGCCGCCAGCAGGAATTCTCGCATCGCCGGACTCACTCGCTTCGCTTGACTGGCCCGCTGGCACAACGCCCAAGCCAGTTTGAAGGCCACGCCCGCGCCACAAAGGCCCGCAAAAGGGTAGTCAGATCCAGGCAACCCGGGGTGCACCAAAACCGCCGCATCCGGCAGTTGGGCGTCCATCTGATGGTGATCGGTGATGATCAGTTCTAAACCGATCTGACGAGCAACCTCGGCTTCCGCCACGCTACAGATCCCACAGTCGACAGAGATCACCAGCGACGCGCCGCGCTCCGCCAATCTTCGCAACGCGTCGGAGTGCAGCCCGTACCCCTCTTCCAGGCGATTGGGGACAAAGTAGCCACAGTCGGCGTTCAGCAGCTTTAGGCAACGATAAAGCAACCCGGTGCCGGTCATTCCGTCCGCGTCATAATCGCCATAGACGACGATCCGCCGCTGCTGCTCGATCGCGTGATGGATGCGATCGGCCGCCTCGGACAGTCCTGGCAGCAACTCGGGATCTCGCAATCCGGTCAGCTTCGCATCTAAAAAAGAACGCACCTGTTCAGGCTGGTTCAAGCCACGGCAGACCAGCAGTTGAGCCACAACGGACGAAACGCCAGCTTGCCGCTCCAACAGACGGATTTGTCCTGAATCGTGCGGTTGGATGCGCCAACGCTTTTCCATCCCCTGTTGGCTCCTGCCGAAGGTGCACTATAGAGGTAGGGCGCAGCATCCACCGCGACGCCCTTGACCTTTGGCTATTTCTTTTTCTCGACGTGCAGCGTATGCCGCCGCAATCTGCGGCTGTATTTCTTCAGACGTAATTTTTCGCCGCCCGGCTTGCGGCGCAGACTGTAATTGTAGTCCCCCGTCTCTTCACAGACCAGGAACACCACTTCGGCTTTCTTCTTCGACTTAGCCATCGAACTTCCCTACTCCACAACGGAATCGTTTTGCTGTTTCAAACAATGTCTAAAATCGTAAACTGTCTAAAATCGTAAACTTTTTCACAGAATTCGCGACCAACGGGAGCGGACCACGCCAGACGAGCGGTAACTCGAATTCGGTG
>SKVE01000939.1 GCA_007129635.1 Planctomycetaceae bacterium | reverse complement strand
ACGAATCCCGACCCCTTCACGCAAAACGAGGTTCAGGAAGCGAGCACCAGGAACCGAGGCCAGATGGCGTCGCTGACCAGCAAGCCCGCGCGTGTCAGGCGCAGTTGATCGCCGTCCTGGTGGATCAGGCCTTGATCGATCAACAGCGGTAATTCCGAGCCGACCAGCCGGTCAACGTCATAGCCGGTCTGCTGATGGAATCGCGATCGCTGGATGCCGTCGAGCATCCGCATCTGGAAGACCAGCCGTTCCCGAGCACGCTGTTCGTCGGTCAGGATCTCTCGTTCGGCCACCGGCGACTGGCCGCCCAGCACTCGGCGGATCCAGGTGGTGGTGCTGCGGTGATTCGTCTCGCGCACGCCGTCCACGTAGCGAGCCGCGCCGGGACCGGCGGCGTAGTAAGGCAGGCCTGTCCAGTAGACTTCGTTGTGCCGACAACGGTGTCCGGGCCGCGCGAAATTGGAGACCTCGTAGTGCTCCCAACCCGCGGCGCTCAGACGATCGATGGCTGCCAGATACATCTGCCGCTCGACCTCCTCGTCGACCGGCCGCAATTGGCCTCGCAGCATCCGGCCCCAAAACATCGCGCCTTTCTCGTAGGTCAAGCCGTACGTCGACACGTGATGGGGCATCCGCTGGATCGTCGCCTGCAGATCGGCCGTCCATACGTCCAACGATTCGCCCGGGGCTCCGAAGATCAAGTCCAAAGAAATCGACGCGAACCGGCCCCAACAGATCGCCAGGACTCGATCGATCGTTTCTCGCCGATGCTGACGCTGCAATCGATCCAGCTTGCGATCATCGAGCGACTGGACTCCCAGACTCAATCGATTCACTCCTGCTGCGATCAGGATGTCGATCTTCTGCGCGTCCAGATCCTCGGGGTTCGCCTCGATGCTGAACTCACCATCGCCAGCCAAGGGGAACCACCGCGTCACGATCTGGAACAATCGCTGCAACGGATCGTTCGCCAGATGCGTCGGGGTTCCGCCACCTACGAACAACGTCTCGACAGGCCGAGGCTGACCCAGCGACTGCAACTCCCGATCCAGCGCCGTCAAAAAGTCCTCGATGCGATCCTCGCGGCCGACGGCCACCGTAAAGTTGCAATAGCCGCAACGTCGTCGGCAGAAAGGCACGTGGATATAAGCAGCGGCAGGCGGCATCCGGCACCCAACCTCTCACAGCCACAGGTGCAAGCGGCCGTCTAGCATGTCGGGCAGCGTCTTTTCGACGAAGTGGCGGACTTGATGGCCGCTGTACCGCGTGCTGAAATGAGCGGCGATGACCAACTCGTTCTGAAACCGATCGCGCCGTTGCACGAAGTCGTCCAGATGCATGTGCCCGTGTTTGTGGATCTTTTCCTTGCGGTGCGCGGGAGCGACAAAGGTCATCTCGGCGATCAAGATCCGCGCCTGATACATCTCAGGGCACTCGTCCAATCCACGCGGCTCCGTGTCGCCCAGCACTCCGACCAACGGGTGGCGTCGCTCCTCGGTGATCTCGACACCCGATAATCGCAGGTCCCGAATCTGATCGCCCGCCAGGTCCAAGTACTGGGGCTTGAGCTTCTTGCGACGTTCCCAAACCAAGTAGCCCAAAGAAGGCACCGTGTGCCGCGTGGCGTGAGCGGTCACGACCAGTTCCTTCGATAATTCGATCTCGTCACCCGCCGCGACCGGAATCAAATGGCAAGGCAACCGGCCTCGGTCCAGACGGCTGACGGCCCGCAACAGCATCTGGATCAATTCGACCGCATGCTCGGGTACGTAAATCGTCGGCGGGTCCATCTTCATCATCCGCCGTCGAGCCACATAAACGGGCAATGCCGCCACGTGGTCCAGATGGGTATGCGTGACAAACCAAGTAGATGTACCCATGAAATCCCAAGGCTGCGCGCCCAGGTCGAACCCCACTCGCAGCTCGGGGATCCGCCAGTAGGTCTGCACGGCGGCTCGTGAATAGCCTTCGATGGTCAGTCCCTGGTGTTCGAGTTGTTTGACGGGCAGATTTCGAATCATCGTCGGTCCCAGAATTTCAGACGGCAAACAGGCCAGTATAGAGGGGGATCGAGGCGGGCAAAAGAAGGCAAACGCGGATTTCTGAGCTGCCGATACTCAGCGGTCCACCAGCATTGCTGAATCCGTTGGCGATTCAGACTCCAGAGCCGCCAGGTGAGCGATGATTTCGTCCGCTAGATCCAAATCCGGATCGACTCGTCGCAAGGCCATCTGGTAGTAGATCTTCGCCACACCCGTCTTGCCTTCCGCCTCAGCTCGTTGGCCTTGCGCTAAATAGTCGGCAGCTTCGACAGAACGCTGGGCAGCCGCTCGTTCGTTCTGTTGACGGATCTCGGCCAGCGACGGCAGACGCGGATCGGTGCCGACCGGCCGCTCGAGTGGCTGCTGGTTCCGAGCGACGTTTCGCGTAAGAAAATCGGCGTTGCGTGCCACTTCGGTGGCCCGCGGATCTGTCGGCGAGACGATAGTGCTGCTTTGCGGAACCGCTCCGCCATGCGCTGATGCAAAACGTCCGCTCCCCACCCCGCTGGCTGAAGAGAGCATGTCGTAGGAAAAACCGGTCTGCCGCAGCTCTTCTTCTTCCATGATGATGATCCGAGGCGTGACGCTCATATTCATCGAACCGACTTCCCGGCCGATCCCCCGGTTGGTGAACAATCGATTGACGCCGGGAACCTTGCTGAGCATCGGCACGCCTCGAGTCACACTGCCTTCGCGCATGCGATCGATACCACCCAGCAAAGCCGTCCCCCGATCGGGAACCGTCACGGTCGTCGACGCCGTGGTAAGATTGAACGTTGGCAACTGGACAGTCGTGTTCTGCTGGCCTACGGCCATGGAGGTCCAAAACACCAGTGCGATGCTGCCGATTGCTGTCATGGATCGCATGCTTCTCGTCTCCGGTCGCGCGTCTTCTTCACTTAGAGCAATACTCTTTATTCTATCAAAACACCCCGCCACCGGACATTCCCTTGCCCAAGATTCTTTTCAGCGCATCACGAGCGACTTGGAGTTTGCGGGCATTGCGGCGGACGACATTGGCGGTCACAACAGGCATGAGCGGGTGATGGTGGCTTTGTTGAAAGGTACAACCGCATGTGCCGTAGAGGCTTACGCCATCCATGCGCGTCAGGACGGCGCCCGGATCACCAACGACAATCCGGCCGGTCTTTGCAAAAGCCGCCTCGAATTGGCACGACACGCTTGATTTCGGCAGGGCATTATTGTAATTTGTGGGGGTTAATATACGGTATTGTTTCCGGATCTCGGATTTCCCGGTGACCTTCGGGCTTTTGCCGAAAACGTGTTGAACCAAGGTCGAAGGCTAAGGGCTGACCATGGCCGAACCGATTCACGACAAGATAAAGCGATCCCTACAGGCAGCCGAAGGCTTATATCACCGCCTGGTGTTGCTGGTGGGCCAGACCGGTTCCGGCAAGACGGGCGTTCTACGGCATGTTGCCGACGAGTTCGGGTCATCCCTCGTCAACGTCAATCTGGCGCTTTCAAGCGAACTGCTTGAGCTGACGGCCAAACAGCGGTCACTGCGGCTGCCGGGCATCCTCGACCAGATCGTGGCCCAGGCTCCGTCACCCGTGGTGCTGGATAATCTTGAGATCCTGTTCGACAAGGATCTCAAACAGGATCCCTTGCGCCTGCTGCAGCGCATTTCGAGAAACCGGGCCGTGTTGGCTTCGTGGAACGGAACGACGACCTCCGGCAGACTCTTTTACGCCGAAACGGGCCATCCCGAATACCGCAGCTATGACGCGGTCGATGCGCTGGTCGTGGGCATGGATGGCACGGCCACGGTCGATTCGGCAGAAAACAATCGAGAGGCAGGACAAGCATGAAATACGGAGACCTGATCCAATTCGACCCGATTGAGTCGGTCGTTCAGTTGCGTGATGCGGACAAATCGAGCGCCGCGCATCAATTGGTGAAGTCCTACGTGATTTCCGAGGAAATGGCGGAACGGCTCATGCAGGTTGTCATCCCTCAGATGCAGTTCGACCAGCCCGCCGACAACAAGGGGCTGCTGGTGGTCGGTAACTACGGTTCCGGTAAATCGCATTTAATGTCGGTGGTCTCCAGTCTTGGCGAAGACGCCGCCCTGCTGGAAGGAGTGAACCACGCCGGTGTCCGCGATGCGGCGTCTCAGATTGCCGGACGGTTTAAGGTCATCCGTACCGAAATCGGGGCCACCACCATGTCCCTGCGCGACATCCTGGTGGCCGAACTGGAAGAACATCTCGAAAAAATCGGTGTGGAATATGTCTTTCCCAGCTCCGACAGAATCACCAATAACAAAAGAGCCTTCGACGATATGATGGATGCCTTTCTCAAGGTCTATCCCGAACACGGTTTGCTGCTGGTCGTCGATGAATTGCTGGATTATTTGCGGTATCGGACGGAGCTTGGTGAAGCGATT
>SKVE01000659.1 GCA_007129635.1 Planctomycetaceae bacterium | reverse complement strand
TGGCAGCAGCAGCGCGATCAAGATGCCGATGATCGCGATCACGACCAGCAGTTCCACCAGTGTAAAACCAACCCGTCGGTCTTCCACGGCCGATTGAATTGTAGTTCTTATGCGCATGGGAATGGTCCTCTGTTGTGCGCGCTCGCCACCGTGGGTACGACGAACGGCGCGCGGTACGTGCGTTTCAGAAAGGCGTTGGCCACCTCGGACCCCGGGCCGATGAATTGCTCCGTCGCAGAGTCGACCGTCAGCAGGCTGCTCAGCCGGAGCGCGTCGCTTTCCATGTTGAGGTCGTGGGTGCGGAGCAGTTCGGCCATCTGTTCCAGCACGCCGTCCCAATGCCCCGAGGGATCATCGACCTTCCCCGCTTCGGCCCGCGAAAACGGCCGGCCGGCGCGGGCCATGACGTTGGCCAAATGGCACCAGGCGGTCGTATCGCCCGCGGTACGGATCGGTGAATTGAGCGTGGCCGCATTGCGGCTGCGCACCGCGTCGATGAAGTTCCGCTCGTGGCGGACGTCGCCGCCGGCTCCGGAGAACTGCCGGATTGGCTTGCCGTCCCGGTCGAATGCCGCGGCCTGGCCCGGCGCCCAAGGGGCGGTAAGGCATTCCAGCCGGCCGCCCTCGCAATAGGCGATGTAACCGCTTGCCGGGCCGGTATGCGGCGACGGCTGGCGCGAGCCGGGCTCGGCCGGAAGGTTCGACAGCCCGAGGACGACCGGTACGCTGCCCGTGTCGAAATAGACGAAGTGAACGTTTGGCGTCTGGCCGGCATCGCCAAACACGACGCGCCCGCCCCCGCCGCAAATACGCCGCGGCAGCCCAACGTTGCCAGGCAGAACGTTGTTGCGCACGTCGTCGAGGATATGGACGCCCCAGTTGCCCATCTCGCCCGCGCCGGTGTTCCAGTCCCAGTGCCAGTCGTACTGCAAGTTGTTGCGATAGAGGGGCATGTCCTGCGCGGGCCCGAGCCACAGGTTGTAATCGACCTCCTCGGGAATGGGCAGCGGCGCGTCGCGCTTGCCGATGGGCGGGCGGATGGCGTAGCGGTTCGCCCGGACCGAGAGGACCTTGCCCAGCGCCTGCTCCTCGTGGAGGAACCGCCGGATATCCGCCCGCATCGGGTCGGACTGCTGCTGCGTTCCGTGCTGCCAGATTTTGCCGGCCTTCTCCACCGCCGCCGCCGCCAGGCGCGCTTCCCGGAGGTTGTGCGACATGGGCTTCTCGCAATACACGTCCTTGCCGGCCTGAACGGCCCAGATCGTGGCCAGCGCATGCCAATGCACCGCCGAGGCGATCACCACGGCGTCGATCCTGTCGTCATCGAGCATCTCGCGCAGATCGACCCAGCGCTTGGCGTTCGCAAACCGCTCGCCGGCGCTGTGCAGTCGGCGTTGATCGGGGTCGCACAAGCCGCCGATGCGCACCCCGTCTATCCTGGCGAAGTGGCTGAGCAAAACGTTGCCTCGCGCGCCACAGCCGATCAACCCCAAGCGAATCGCCTCGTTGGCGCCGGCAGCTCGCCCCGAGGCCGCAGGTACGGCCACGGCGGCGCCGGCTGCCAGTCCGGTCCGCAGGAAATCTCGTCGCGTCATGAACCTCATCGCCGACTCCTCGACTGGTTTAGCGGAAAACAAACTTGTGCCTGGGGAAAGATCACAGCACCTCCTCGACCACCCACGGCTTGCGGTACTCGCGCTGGAACAGTCCCATGGCTTCGGGATCGTCGATCACGTGCTCGGTCTCCGGATCGATCAGCAGCTTGCGCCCGCCCAGCCGGTAGCTGATATTGGCATAGTGGACCAGGAGCATGCTGCGGTGCCCTTCTTCGATGTCGGCACGGGGCCGCTGGCGGCTCTTGACCGAGCGGACGAAGTCCTCCCTGTGCTCCGCAGCAGAATAGCGGCCGTGCATCTGGTCCTTGACCACGGGCTGACGGTTCTGTGTCCGGACGAACACCTGCCAGCCACCGCCCATCCGGCCCACGTACATCACGCCCTGGTCGCCGTAGAGTTCGATCCGCGTGGCGTTCTGCGGCCAATAGGGGAAGATGTCATCGTTGCGGACGCCGGGGTCGCTCCTGAGCATGTAGGGCGTGTACAGGGTCTCTTCGTACGTCATCAGCATTTCCGGGAACTTGAAGACGGCGAGTTGCGTGTCGGGCGTTTCCGCGCCCCCTTGCGTGTGAAAGCGTCCCCCCGTGCAATAGACGCTGCTCGGATAGTCGACCCCGCACAGCCACCGGGCCAGATCGATCTGGTGAATGCCCTGGTACGCCATGTTGCCGCCGGAGTAGTCCCAGAGATGGCGCCATTGAGCTGGGATCGCCCGATTGTATTGGCGTGCCGGGGCCGGGCCGAGCCACAGGTTCCAGTCCAACGTATCCGGCGGGTCGGAGTCGGGCCCCCACTGAAAGTTAGCCTCGTGACACTGCTCGAATACACGGCAGAGATGCACTCGACCCAGCTTGCCCTCCTGGAGGTAGCGTTTGGCAGCCTGGTTGTAGGGCGCACTGCGGTTGTGCGTACCGATCTGAACGATGCGGTCGTACTTTCGCGCAGCCGCGACGGCCTGGCGACCTTCCCAGCCATTGTGGCTCTGCGGTTTCTCGCAATAAACGTCCTTGCCCGCACGGCAACACAGCATGGTTGCCAGGGCATGCCAGTGCTGCGGCGTGGCAACAACCGCAGCGTCGACCGAGTCGTCCTGGAGCATCTCGCGAAAGTCCTGCACGCACTTGGGGCGTTTGCCGCCCTGCCGTGCCGCGTACGCCTCCGCCCGCGGTTCGTGTAACTGGCGGTTCACGTCGCAGACGTAGCCGATCTGGCAGTCGTCGCGATCGAGAAACCCCATGGCCAGCGCGTTGCCCCACGAACCGACGCCGATCATCGCCAGCACCAACCGGTCGTTAGCCGGAGTTGCCCGAGCGGATCGCGGATTGGCCAGAATGCTGACGCCGCCGGCCAAGCCGAACGCCGCCTTTCGAGTCCTGTCGAGAAACCCGCGACGGTTGATGTCGGACATGGAAGTGCGATCTTTCATTGCAAGGTCTCCTGGAAGTCATCATGGAGTTTCGTTCACGTCGAGTTCCCAAGCCTTGATCGGGGATATCGTCACGGGAATCTCGGGTACGGGTTCCGAGCCAAGACGGGGGACAAACAGCACGGCAATCGTTGTCGACTTGGTTTCGGGAAGATGGATGGCCAGCTTGGAAATGCCCTCGTTACGATTCTGGATGTCGGGATTGGGCGAGCTGGGCAAAGGCTTGGCATCCATGATCTTCAAGACGGCATCGGCGGGTTCCAGCAGATACACGTGGCAGAACTTCTGGTTGCGCTGCAGGATCGCCTCGCGGCCCGTTTCATCCAGCGTCATGACGGTGTTGGCGGCACCGTGGGCGAACCACCAGAGTTCGGCCGTGTCGTTCGGCTCCAGTTCGTCCTGCACCAGCAGGGCGCGTCGCTGTGCGAAGAAGCGGTAGCCGCGAGTGGCCGAAACCGCGTGGTCGCTATAGGCGTCGGTCAGATCGACCACAGCCTGAGCTTCGTCCGGGGTGTGCTCGAAGCGGATGAATTTGGCTTCGGCTCGGGCTCCCTGCGAGTAGCCGGGACCGGGATTCAGGACCAACGTGTTATGGCCCTCCTCCCGGACTCGGTAAAAGTCGGAATGAGGCAGACCGTGCCGATGGGCTTGATAGATTTGTCCCTCGGTCCCCATGTCCTGAATCCAGCGTTCGCCCAAACCATACAGGATGAAGCTGCCCAAATCCTGGTGGGCGTGGGCGATGCCGTTCTTGCCCGCCTTGATGCCCACGAACAGGGCGTTGGGATCGGTCCAGCAACCGCGCATGGTGGCGACCTCCGTGCCGCGGAAATGCTTGTCCAGGGGCATGTCGCCAATCGCTAATTCTGCGGTGAAGGGTTCGTAATACAGGATGTCCTTGGCCGACCCGCGGGTACGTTCCTGCTGGAAGTGCAGGTACAAGGGATTTTGGAAGCGGGCGGCAAGGTAGAAGAGCCCCCAGTGATGGTAGGTGCTGCCGCCGGACCCCGAATTGGCAAAATTGAAGAAACCGTTTCGCGGGCTGGTCAGGTAGACGGGGAAGTCGCCTGCCGCAGACAAGCCCTTGCCGCGCAGGGCGTCGATCAGCCCGAAATCCGTGCCGAAGGCGGTTTCCATCCCCCGGAGGTGCGAGAGAAGGTAACGCATCGAGTAGCCCCAGTAGCCGACGCCCTCCCACCAGGCGCCGTCGGGTTCGAAGTGGCGGAGCGGGATCTGGATGTACTGGAAGGCGCGGTGCAGTATCTCGCTGCACGGCTCGGGCAGTTCGTCCAGCAGAGCCATGGCGGCAAGGGCGCTGCCGCCGTTGCAGACAAAGTTCCAGTTGTTCTGCACGCCCGGCCAATGCTGCTGTCCCTCGGCCTCCAACCCCATGTACGCTGCGTAGGACAG
>SKVE01000431.1 GCA_007129635.1 Planctomycetaceae bacterium | reverse complement strand
TGCACCGGTCGAGTATCTGGTCGGCGATCAGAAGACGACGTGCCCGTTGTCGGCTCGATTGGAATTGGCTCGGGCCAAGTACAAGTCCGTCGTCCAGGCGATGGCGGCACCTTCGACGTCTTCCTGACGTTCCTGTTCCTGAAGTAAGCACCCGGCCAGGTATTCTTGGTGAGATCTCCCGACCCCGTTGACCTCATTCCTTCAACGTCACGTTGCTTAACAAGAACCTCCTGGCTCGGTGCTTAACGAGGATCACAACGATCACGATGGCGTCGATACTTCCATCGACGCACATGATCGTTTTTCTTTGCGCTGCGAAAGACGTGCTTTATCGGTGCCCCGGCATGCCATCCGTGCTAACTGTGCATTCGAGGCAAAGGGTCGCCCTCGGCCAAGATCCGTGCCTCGTCAGCCGCCAGTTCCTTCAGCCGGTCATGCACCTCGGCGGACGCGCCGAACATCTTCGCCAGCCGGACGTAGGTGCTGTGATGCCGGGCTTCCGATTCGAACAGGCTGCCGTAGAATTCGGCCAATTCGCGATCCGGGATGTGCTTCCGCAAAAGATCGAACCGTTCACACGAACGGGCTTCGATCAATCCGGCCACCAGCAGCCGATCGATGGCTCGCTGCGGTTCGTGTTTGCGAACCAGATCGTTCAAGCGTTTTCCGTAGGAGCTTGGCTTCAGTCGCCGGAAGCGGATCTCGCGCCGCTGGAGCAGATCGATGACCAGATGGAAATGTTCCAATTCTTCGTTCACAATCTGGGTCATTTCCCGGCACAGCTCGAGATTCTCGACATACGACGACATCAGACTCATCGCCGTCCCGGCCGCCTTCCGTTCGCAATGAGCGTGATCGATCAGGATCTCCTCCAGATGCTGCTGGACTTGATGCAGCCAACGATCGGACGATTCAGATTGCAGGTTCAACATCAGACGACTCCACCCAGCAGCATGCCGGCATACCCGACGACTCGTTGTTGATCCCCGCTGACGTCCGCACTGGTCGCGTAGCCCACTCGCTGCGAACGCTGCAACCGTCCCAATTGCCGCAGCGTTTCCATGACGATCACACACGGACGCACGCCGCACATGCTGATCTGGTAACGATCGACGACCGTGTCGAACACCTGTGCCGGATCGAGCGTTTCAATAGCCTTCAAAGCGATCTCGTCCAAGCGTCGATTTTCGGCGTCATTGGCAAAGTGATTCATGTCGCTGGAGATCACCAACAGCGGTTGATCCGGCAGTTGGCGCAGCACGTCCGCCAGCGCCGTAGCGAATTGACGGCATGCATCCAGGTCGGCCGCTCCGATGGCGATTCCGACCACCCGCGTATCCGGAGCCAATCGAGCCAACAGCGGCAATTCGACTTCGATCGCATGCTCGAGTTGGTGAGCAGCGGCGTCCAGTTGCAAGCCGGGGATGGATTCCGCCAATCGCCTGGCCAACGGGGCATCGGCCTGGATCGAACCGCCGGGCAGTTGCCACTGATCATGCGGGGCCACTGCCCAATTCACACCCAGACGCGTGTGCTTGGGCCCGATCACGATCACCGTCTTGGGGATCTTGACGCGTTTCAGGGTCTGCGCGGCCAGTTGGCCTGAGTAGACCAGGCCGGCGTGTGGGACCATCACGGCCGGCCATGCTTCCGGCTGGACATCCCCGTTGCCCACCAACCGCTGGACCAGCGTCTCCAACTGCTGCGGATCGTCCGGGTAGAACATACCGGCGACGGCTGCGGGCCGAATCTGCGGGCCATCGACCGGACGAGGCACGTTGGACATGCTGCCGCGCGTCTGCGTAGACATCGCGGTCAAACTGAATACGGACGCCGTCTGGGGGCTGTCCAGTCGGGCATCGGTCGCGGCAGTTTCCAGCAGTTGTTGGACGGAGCGTTCTGGATCGAAGTGCCAGGCTGTTTTGTTTTGTTCGACCACCAGGACCGCATCCCGCGCGGCATCGATGCCTTTCAGGTCCGGCTGGGCGACGGTCCCGTGCATCTCGGGATCGGTCAAGATCGTCAGGTCCAACGTGATCTGCTGTGCGGCGGCATCAGGGATCGACCGCTGCTGCAAGGCTTGCGCAGCGGCTTCGGCCAATTGGAACAAGGTGGCCTGCAGCGGCACGCCGGGGCGGAGCGACATTTGGGAAAGCTGCATCGGCGGTTCGATCGCCGGCCCGCCGATCGCGATGCTCACCAGTTCCACCGTCCCGTCCGGACACCCGGGCAGATAGTAGTTGGGCGTCGCCCGGCGTACCAGCGCCAGCACGTTACGCCGACATTGTTCCGCCAATTCGGCCACTTCGGTCGGCGAGAATCGACGCGGCTTTTGGTCGGCGCTGGCCGCTTGAGCCACCTCGTCACAAAAGTCGCCTTCGATCATCCGACCCTCGAACTTCAGCAACCGCGTGTCGTCTTCCATCCAGGCGGTCGCGGGCAAACCGGCTTTGCGGCACACTTGCTGCAAGAACGTCTCGACATCCCACTGCCAGTCGATCGGCACACTGGGCAGCAGCAAGCCGCGATGATTGCCGCGTTCGATCTGCAACCCGTGACGCCCAATTTCCACTTCGCCCATCCGGTCGCGTCCTCGCGCTGTCACGGGCTGAAACGCGTACAGCAAAGTCACATCCACGTGCATGTGCGGCAGTTCGGTCGGCGAGATGGCAGGGAACCGCGTGTCCTCGGTGGCGGTGCGTTGGGCCGCATGCTGGACGGCCTGTTTCAAGGGCATCGGTTGGCCCAAGGTCCCGCAGCAGGCCCGTAGCTGGCCCGCGCGACGCAACGTCACGAAAGCACCCATCACCGGTTGCTGGGCAGCGCCAGCCAGTTCGGCATCCGACAATTCGGGCTGCTGGCGACGCACGCCCGCCGCGACCACCTCGCAGGCGGTGCGAAGGATCGACTGCTGTTGCTGGTCGCTCAGTTCCGGGCTGGTGGGAACGTTGTTGGGTGCCGGGGTCGGATTGGGCCCGGTCATCGGTCGGGAATCCGTCATGGCAGAAACCTCCTGTTCTGGCCCACGCGGTACGGGGCCTGGTCCAGTGAATTGCGAGATGCGCACCGGCAGCCGTTTGCGGCCCCAGTCGCCGGGCCGATCGGCAAACCAGCCTGCAATCTGGCCGCCGCAGTGACCGCATTGGGATCCTTGCAGATGATAGGCGCCCAGGTCGTACCCGTTGCGTTCGATCACCAATTTCCCGCAGTGGGGACAATACGTGCTCTGGTTCACCACGTCGTCCACGTTGCCCGTATAGGCGTAGCGGATGCCCTGACGCAGCGCGATCTGGCGAGCTGCCTGGAGGGTTTCCGGCGGAGTGCGTGGTTTATCCCGCATGCGAAAGTCCGGATGAAAGGCGCTGAAATGCAGCGGCACATCCGGCCCGACGGCGTCCAGTAGCCAATCGCACATCTGACGCAGTTCGTCATGCGAATCGTTCTCGTCGGGAATGACCAGATTCGTGATCTCCAGCCAGACCTCCGTTTCCTGCTTCAACCAGCGCAGCGTGTCCAGCACGGGTTGCAGGTGCGAGTAGGTCAGCTTGAAATAGAACTGTTCGGTAAACGCCTTCAGATCGACGTTGGCCGCATCCATCTCGCAGAAAAAGGCTTCGCGAGCCACCGGCGTGATGTAACCGGCCGTCACCGCCACTGACTTGATCCCCACAGCTCGGCACGCGCGTGCCGTATCGATCGCGTACTCGGCCCAGATCACCGGATCGTTGTACGTGTACGCCACGCTACGGCAACCCAGTTCTTGCGCCGCACGGGCGATCGCCTCGGGGCTGGCCTGTTCGCTTAATCGGGCTACTTCCTTGCTCTTCGAAATATCCCAGTTCTGGCAGAACTTGCAGCCCAGATTGCAACCCGCCGTGCCGAACGACAGCACACTGGTGCCCGGATAGAAGTGGTTCAGCGGTTTCTTTTCGATGGGATCGATGCAAAACCCAGTGCTGCGTCCGTACGTGGTCAGCAGCATCTGGCCGTCGCGATTCTCGCGCACGAAGCAGAAACCACGATCACCCGGTTTCAGAACACAGCCGCGGGGACACAGATCGCAAACGATTCGGTCCTGATCCTCGCTGGCATGCCACCAGCCTCCGATGCGGGAACCATCGGCCATCCATCCGTGATCCGGCGGCGCTGTTACGACTGGTTTCATGACCGCTTCCAGTCCTGTTATGAAGTGTTTTCGACGACCGTATCCAGATCGTATCGCTTACTGTCCCTCAGGCGGCGATGGCGGCGATGGCGGCGGAGGCTGTTGGCCCCGCTGCTGCTGGACTCGTTGCAAGAATTGGTTATAGGTATTCTGCAGCGAATGTAGCAACCTGGGGACCTGGGGAACGGACAGAAAGACACGCGCCGAGACGGCAGAAGAAGGAAACAGATTCGTCAGGAAGTCGAACTTGAATTCCGACGGGGTGTGACCGATCATCACCCCGTTGGC
>SKVE01000396.1 GCA_007129635.1 Planctomycetaceae bacterium | reverse complement strand
GATCGGAGGCCGGGCAGTGGCCTATGTATCGGACCGGTGCGCAGCGCGGCGGGAGTGTCGCAACCGGGGTTGATGTGAACGGGCTACAGCGGCGCTGGCATATCGAACTGAAGCAACAACCGACGCCGCCGGTGGTGGCCAACGGCGTGCTGCTGGTGGCCGACAAGGACGGCCACACCGTGCATGCCGCCGACGCCCGAAGCGGCCAGCCGCTGTGGCGTTACACGGCCGGAGGGCGGATCGATTCGCCGCCCACCGTTCACCGGCAGCGCGTGCTGTTCGGCTCGGCCGACGGCTGGGTCTACTGCCTGCGGCTGGCCGACGGCCAGTTGGCGTGGCGGTTCATGGCGGCGCCCCGCGAGCGGCGGATCGCTGCGTTCGGGCAGTTCGAATCGGCCTGGCCCGTCCACGGAAGCGTGCTGGTGCTGGAGGACCCGACCGCCGAGCCGCCCCGCGCGGTCGCCTACGTCATGGCCGGCCGTTCCTCGTTCCTCGACGGTGGGTTGTGGCTGTACGGCTTTGATCCCGGGACGGGCGAACTGCTGCACCAGGGGCGGTTCGAAAGCCAGCGGCCCGATCCGCACCGCGATTCGGGCACGGATCATGCGATGGACGGCGCTAAGGCAGACCTGCTGGTGAGCGACGGGAGCGATCTGTACTTCTTGCAGGAACGGTTCGCCACCGACCTGACCCGGCTGACCGACCGCTCGCCGACGCGCGGGCGCGGCGTGCGCGAATACGCCGCGGCTCCGGAACGTGGCGCGACGGGAAGACGGTTGATCGCCACCGGCGGACTGCTGGACGATACCTATGCCGAGGGCACGTTCTGGACCTACAGCGCCCGTTGGCCCGGCTGGGATCGAATGATCGGCAACGTGGCCGCTTTCGGACAACTGCTGGTATTCGACGACCGGACCGTCTACGGCGTGAACGTATTTACCGAACGGATTGCCATCCGCCGGGGTTTCACGCCGGGCCGGGGCTACCGGCTGTTCGCGCGGCATCACGACGCGGACAAGGGCGCCTGGTCAAAGCGGGTTCCGGTGCGCATCTGCGCGATGGTGCTGGCCGGCGAGACGTTGTTTTTCGCCGGCCCGCCCGACGAAGTGCCCCCCGACGACCCGCTCGCCGCGTTGGAGGGCCGGCGGCGCGCCGCGTTGTGGGCCGTTTCGGCCGCCGACGGGGAAAAACTCATGGAACTGCCGCTCGACGCCCCGCCGGTGTTCGACGGGCTGATCGCCGCCGGCGGGCGTCTTTACCTCAGCACCACCGACTGCCGCGTCGTGTGCTTCGAGGCGCCATTGCATGAAGGGCGCAGGAGCGGTGATCCGTCAGCGGATGAGGTGGTGCTGCCATGAATATCACCGCAGATGCCACCGCTGCACCATTCGATGGCAAATGCCCGTGATGCGTGGGGGCCGATGTCCCTGAGCCCCTTGTCGGAAACCGATCTCGCCCCCCTCGCCGATGCCGGCGATCCAGAACATCGCCAGACCGGCGTCGATGCGCGGTTGGAAGTCCCCCGAGACGGCAATCCGATCGGGGAAATCGTTCGGATGCCACAGAAGAGAATGGACATCCGACTCCATCCGCATCCGGCCGTGAGGGAACGTCATGGCCGGGTAGTGTTGGACTTGGTTTCCGACGTGTGATAAGATCACAATGCTGGCAGATGAGAAGTCCATGGGTGCGTCCTGCGATTGCCCCCTTGGTAGCACCAACCCCTGCAGGAGATTTGACCATGAGCGGAGCCACAGTCCATCCCCCATCCCGCCGCGACTTCCTGAAACACACCGGCCGGGCGACGGCCGCCGGCACGCTGGCCGGGATGGTCATGCCCCATGTCCACGCTGCTGAAGACAACGCAATCCGGATCGCTGTAGTCGGTTGCGGCGGCCGGGGCATCGGCGCGGCGGCCGACGCGCTGTCGGCCCACCAGGGGCCGATCAAGGTGGTGGCCCTGGTCGACGTCTTCGAGAATCGCGTGCAGGGCAGCTATAACAACTTGAAGGGTCGGTTTGGCGACCAGGTCGACGTTCCGGAGGATCACCGGTTCGTCGGCTTCGACGGCTACAAACATGCCATGGACTGCCTGAAGCCGGGTGACATCGTCATCTCCGCCACGCCGCCGGCCTTCCGCTGGGCGCACTTCGACTACGCTATCAAGAAGGGGCTCCACGCATTCATGGAGAAGCCGATGACGGTCGACGGGCCGACGTCGCGCCGAATGCTCGATCTCGGCAAGAAGGCCGCGGCCAAGAATCTTAAGGTGGGCGTGGGGCTCATGTCGCGCCACGCCCGGAACTTGCAGCAGCTCCACCAGCGTATCCGCGACGGCGAGATCGGCGACCTGTTGACCATGCGGGCTTACCGGATGCACGGCGGGTTCGCCAAGGCGTTCACAGAAAAATGGCCCGGCCAACCGAGCGAAGTGCTCTGGCAACTCCAGCGATTCCATTCGTTCCTCTGGGCCAGCGGCGGCCTGTTCAACGACCTGTACATCCACCTGATCGATCACTGCTGCTGGATGAAGGGCGACTGGCCGGTCAAAGCGCAATCGGTGGGCGGGCGACATTACCGCGGAAACTCGGTCGATCAGAACTTCGATTCGTACGCCGTGGAATACACCTTCGCCGACGGAGCCCAGCTCTTCATGCACGGGCGTTGTATGCCTGGCGCCCATTCGAACTTCTCCAGCGCCCTGCATGGAACCAAAGGCTGCGCGGTGGCATCGCGCCGGGGCGACTGCGGGGGGCCGTCCAGCACGTTCGAAGGTCACAACTTCGACGACGCGAAGCGAATCTGGCAGTCGGAAACCCCGGGCGGCGAGGGCAATCCCTACCGGAACGAATGGAATGCGCTGATCGACGCGATTCGCGCCGACGAGCCGTTCAACGAGGTCGAGCACGGCGTCATGGCCAGCGTGGTCAGCTCGCTGGGGCGCAAGGCGGCCCACACCGCCCGAGAGATCACCCTGGACGCGATGCTCAACAGCCCCGACGAGTACGCGCCGGGCCTCGACGAGTGGACGACCGACCCGCCCGCCCCCGTCCAGGCCGACGACCAGGGCAAGTACCCCATTCCGATGCCGGGCATCGTCACCGACCGGGAATATTGATTGTGGCGGCGCCCGAGGCCGCTCGCGCACGAACAATCCCCAATCGGCAACCACCGGTCGAACCGAGCGCCGTGAACGCCTACCCGTGCTGTGGCAAGGGGCTGAAGAGCATGATTCCCCCGCCTTTTGCCACTGCGTTCCCCGCCCACTTTCCGCCAGCCCACCGATACCCCGACCGATGCCTTTCCGAGTCCTTCCCATGCGATTGGCCGTCGGGCTCGCGGTTGCCGCGACGACGTCACGTTTCGCGACTGCCGATTCGTCATCCGCGGCTCGGCGTGTTACGGCTACGGCGATCTGTATGGAAAAGGCGGTGGATCCGCCGTCCGTCTTCAGAAGCACTCGGCCATCCACGTCTCCGGCGACCGCACGTTGATCGTCGAGGAGAAGCTCGAGGGCACGAATGTCGGTATCCACTTCTCGGACGAGGGCCAGTTGGTTCTGCAATGCCGGGGCCACCAAATTACGGAAGGGATGTACCCACAATACGACCTGTTCAAGCAATGGGCCACGGTCAAGCGTTACGTCTTGAAACAACGCCTCGGAAACCGCTTCCTGCTGTTCGGGGAATGGGTCTACGCCCGGCACTCGGTCTTCTACCGGCAACTGACCCACTACTTTTTCGAGTTCGACATCTACGACAAGGAGATCGGGGCGTTTTTGGATCTTGAGCGTCGGCTCACGCTGCTTGCAGGAGCAGGGATCGAGACCGTGCCAGTCCTGCATTTCGGGGCGTTGAAGCGGTCCGAACTCGAAGCCCTGATCGGACCATCGAAGTTCGATAGCCAGTTCGAGAATCCGCTGACACGCCGGACGGATAACTTGATGGAAGGGCTGTACCTGCGAACCGAGGCAGATGGTGTTGTCACCGGGCGGGCGAAGTTCGTCCGTTCGGAGTTTGTGGAAAAGTTCAAGAGAAGCACGCACTGGCAGCATCAGGTGATGGTGCCGAATCAGCTTGCCGACGGTGTGGATCCCGAAACCGGACGGATTACATCGCCGAAGCACGCTGTGAAGGGAGAGCACCTGACCCGTGGCGTCCTTCGTGACCTGGGCTGTGACTTGGCCACTCGTGAGGTGATGGGGTCAGTGATGGGGTCAGACCCTGTTAATGGGCATTCGTGAGTAGACGTTCGATGTTTTCGCGTTCCAAACGCAACTCGGGTGACTGCGTGAGCACGCTTTCTGCCCTGCGGATCAGGTCGCTGGCACTGTCGGGATGGCCAATGAGCGAAAAGGGAGGCAACTTCCCGCAGTGTGGCGGTGGTACGCTGATGCACCAGATACGCTGCCAAGTCCCTGCCCCGTGCTCGGGAGCCTCGGCGCTGGTGCCATAG
>SKVE01000345.1 GCA_007129635.1 Planctomycetaceae bacterium | reverse complement strand
CTTCATCATCAGGTTGCTCGGCGGTCTGGTCCGCAAAGCCCGGTCCATCCGTCCGCTGGTCAGGACGCGAATTGTTCGATGGATCTTCCTCAGGGTCGAGGGCCGGCGTTTCCTCCACGACGGCCGATCGGGCAGAACTGTCGATCTCTGCTACCGGCGCCGGACCACCGCCGGCGAAACGCAACAACGGGTGACTGCGATCGAACGGCCCCATCGCTCGAAGCGCCACCGCAGACAGCAGGAAAGCCAAACACAAGGTGATCACCAGCGGCTTCCCATTCGATCGCTGGCCGGCGCGCAAATAGTCGGGAACCTGCATCTTTGCAGGACGAATGCCCGGTATTCTCCGGCGAACCGATGCGACGGTCGTCGGAGGCGGGACAGGGGCGAGCGGCGACGAGTACACGTCGTCCAGCGCTGGGCCCTCGATCCCCGAAGTGCCGTCGGGAACCATCTGGCCGCTGGCAACCACGGCCTGCTGCCCATCCTCTGCCTCGGTTCGATCGGTATCGGGCGCGCCGATTCGATAAATGCGTTCTCGTAAGCCGGGGTCGACATGAGCCGTCTCGCCCAGCACAATCGCCAAGATCTGATGGCAGGATGCGACCTCCGCCAGATGGACGTCCGATTCCAGGCAGATTCGCTCCAAGTCCGGCACACGATCCGGCGGCAGCGCGTTGTCCAAATACTCGGCCACGGTGTTCGGGTCCATTCCCATACCCTTGCCGGTCACCGAGGGCGCGCCGAGTCGCGTTCGAGCGCTGGCGCTCTGGACGCGTTGCACCAGACCCTTCGCAAAATCACTGGACTCGATCTTCTGCCGAAGTTCAGCAGCATCCTTTTCGTCCAGAATGTTGTCCAAATAAGCTAATAAAGTTCGCAGTGTCAGTCGCATCGGTTTCTTCCTCCCCATTATCCTGATTAGTGCGATACCGGGCGGGAAACCGTACAAAAATTTGTCAGAATCTTGAAATTAGCCAATTCGGGGCGAACGACGGGAGTATCGAATGTCACCTGTTACATTGGACCTGCTTTATGAAAACGGCCCCTGTCTCGTGGTCAACAAACCGGGCGGGCTGCTGACGCAAGGTCCGCCGGGCATCGACAGTCTCGAGCTTCGTGTGAAGCAGTTCCTAAAAGAACGTGATCTTAAGACGGGAAATATCTATCTCAGCGTCCTGCACCGATTGGACCGCCCCGTCTCCGGAGCACTGATTCTCTGCAAGCACGTACGAGCTGCCCGACGCGTCGCCGAACAGTTTCAACGGCGCGAAATCGAAAAAATCTATTGGGCACTGGTCGAAGGCCAGGTAGCCGAAAAGTCGGGAACTTGGACCGATTTCATGCGAAAGATCCCTGATGTGGCTAAGGCCGAGCGTGTGGAGCCCGATCACCCGGGTGCCAAGCAAGGGGTCTTGCACTTTCGCCGCCTGGCCGAAATGCCCGGGCGTTCGTTGCTGGAGATTCGGCTGGAGACCGGTCGCATGCACCAGATCCGGCTGCAAGCTGCCGTTCGAGGTCACGCCATTCTGGGCGACCATCTGTATGGCAACGCCGCGACCTTCGGGCCGGCCACCGACGATCCACGAGGTCGTTGGATCGCCTTGCATGCCTGCCGCTTGCGGTTCCGACACCCGATGACTCGCGAATGGGTCGCCATCGATGCACCACTTCCGCGCCCCTGGTGGCCACAAGATCAACTTCAATGGTTTAATGCAGAGTAGTCATTTGGACTGACTTTGTGAGTTTCGCCGAAACTTCCAACAGTTTACAAGAGTTAATAATCGCGTAGAATTGAAAGAGGAATCCGCAAGCATCAACCCCGCCTGTCATTATCCGGAGGGGACCCGCCCTACCTCAATGCATGCTTCGAGGAACGTCATGATTGCCAAACCGCAGCAGGAAACGACCCAAAGCCCACTGAAAACGTCCGAAACGCAGGGACCAACCGATTCGGAACACATGGATTTTCCTGAGTACGAAGAAAGCCGCGGTCGGCGGATTCCGTGGAAGTGGTTGTTCGTCGCATTTGTCTTGGTGGTCGCCGTCGGATTAGCAGGGCCACTGAACCGCCTTCGGAGTCATTTCGGCAAGCCCCCCCAGGACTTGGTCCTCTACACGGTCGAACGCGACGATCTGCCGATCGTGGTCACCGAGCGGGGAAATCTGGAGAGCCAGATTAACATCGAGATCCTGTGCGAGGTGGATGAAATTCGAACGTCGGGACTGTCGGGCACGGCGATCGTCTGGTTGATCCCCAACGGGACCTCGGTCAAGGCAGGCGACCTGTTGGTCGAATTGGATTCGGCCCCGCACCAGGAACGGCTTGACCAGCAGATCTTGGAAACCGATCGGACTCGCGCCAATCAGATCCAAGCGCAGGCGAAACACGAAAACCAGATTACGCAAAACGAGACCAGCCTGGCCGATGCCGAACTGGACGTGCGGCTAGCCGAACTGGAAGTCGAGATGTTTACGGATGAAGAGAGCGGAACACGACGGCTGGAAGTCGATGCGATCGAACGGTTAATCGACGATGTCAACAACGAAATCCGCTCGGCTCAGGCAAATCTAATGCTGCGGGAAAACGAAAAACGGGGAATCGAAACCCTCTTCAAGCTGGGTTATGCAGGCAAGGGCGAATTGGATCGCATCAGTTACGATTTCCTGCGAGCCGAAAACGAATTCGCCACAAGAGTGAATCGATTGAAGACTCAAATGGCCACGCTTTCCAAGCTGCAAAATTACGACTTGAACATGCAGTCGCTGAAGCTGCACGGACGCCTGGAGACGACTCGCCGCCGCTTTGAGCAGGTCCAACGAAACAACGAAGCGTTAACTGCCCAGTCGCAAGCTGCCTTGGATGCCGCCAATCAGGCGTTGGCTAAGGAAGAGGAACGGCTGGAACGCTACAAAGATCAGTTGGAGAAATGTCGTATCTATGCGCCTCAAGATGGCATGGTGGCCTACGCCGTATCGGCCAGCCGATGGAACCGCGAGGAGATCCGCGAAGGGGCTACCGTCCGGCAGCGTCAGCACTTGCTTTCGCTGCCCAATCTGAATCAGATGCAGGTGAAGACGGCCGTCCATGAATCCGTGGTGGATCAGATCGAACCGGGATTGTCAGCGACGGTCCGCTTGGATGCTTTCGCGGATCGGATCTACCGTGGATCGGTCCGGTCAGTGGCTGTTTTGCCGGATCCGGGCGGATATCTCAGCAGCGATACCAAAGTATACGAGACGGTGGTCACGATCGATGAAGAGGTCCAACAGTTGAAGCCCGGCATGACCGCCGTCGTCGAAATCCACGTCGATCGACTGGAAGACGTGCTCAGCATCCCCGTCCAGGCAATCGTTCAAGTTCAAAAGCAGACATGGTGTTACGTCGAGCAGCAGGGGTTGCCCGTCCGCCGCCCTCTGCGATTGGGCCGCAGCAATGATAAGTTCGTGCATATTGTCGAGGGGTTGCAAGAGGACGAACGCGTGGTGCTGAATCCGATGGCCATCTTCGACGAGACCAGGCAACGCGACGAACGAATCGATGTGGATATGGACGAGGTACCCGTCGCGGATGACGTCGCTTCCTCTGCCGATGACCCCGCACTCCCAGCGGCCGAATGATAGCCCTCCAAGAGAACGTCCATAACGATGTGGCTTAAGATCTTTCAGCTTTCCGTGCGAAACCTGATGCTGAACAAGCTGCGCAGCCTCCTGACGATGCTGGGTACGATCCTGGGTGTCAGTTCGGTGATCGCCATGCTGGCGATCGGTGAGGGCTCGAAGCGGCATGCGGTCGAACAGATTCGGCAGTTGGGCGCCACCAACGTGATCGTCCGCAGCGTCAAGCCCGGGCAAGATGATGCGGGCGATTCTTCGACAGGCAATGCCGCTCAATCGCAGAACAGTCGTGTGCTGGAATACGGTCTGCGATACGATGACCTCGAACGCCTGCAGGCCACGCTGCCTACCGTTCGCCGCGCCGTGCCCACGATCTTGCTGCGCAAAGACGCTCAAAATGGCAGGTACCGAGTCAGTAATGCTCGCGTGTTGGGCACGACCCCCGAATACCAGCTTGTCAAGAATGTGCCGGTGCGTCGCGGCCGGTTCCTGGTCGATCTGGATATGCAAACCATGTCGAATGTCGCCGTGCTGGGCGCCGGCGCCGCGCAGCGACTGTTCAGCTTCGAAGATCCGCTGGACAAAACGGTATTGCTGGGCTCGGGTGCCTATCGCGTGGTGGGCATCCTGGACACGCAGGATAGCGGCTCGGCCCGCCCAGGTGCCATCGGGGGTTCGGATTTCAATAATGATATCTACGTGCCGCTGACCGCCGCACGCAGCCGATTTGGTGAATTGCAGACCATCCTTCGGGCAGGCAGCCGCGAACTGGAACGCGTGCAACTGAGCGAAATCACTTTGACCGTTCACGACGAAACGCTGGTCAGCCAGACAGCGGCGATGGCT
>SKVE01000189.1 GCA_007129635.1 Planctomycetaceae bacterium | reverse complement strand
GTCCCTTTCGTCTTCAAGGCAGTTGGAGTCTGGTAGATCCGAAGCACGGCATGGAGATTCCGAATTCCATCGAGGTACCCACGGTGGAGCTGATGAAGTATGATTTGGAAGAAGCAACGATTTCTGTTGCTCCGGCGATCGAGCAATGGGCGTTTTGGTATGCGGACGCTTATGAGCCGGAGCGGTTGCGGGAATTGTTGGCGGGAATCGAGTTTCAGCAGGCGATTTTTGTGGTCGAATCGATCGGGAGGGATCATCTTGATCCCCCTCCTTTTTGCACTGTCAATTCCAGGAATGTCATAAAATGAAAACGGCAAAACTCATGGCGGTCATCGCGACCGTGGTTGCAGGAGCCCAGGTGATGGCTCAGGACGATCCTCCGCCGCTGCGGCGCAACTTGGCCTCGGTGGCTCAGCCCAGCAGTTCGTACGTCTCGGGCGATACCAGTACCGACGCATTGAACCACGGCTATCAGCCCCGCAGTTCCCGAGACAACGGGCAGGGCTCGTACGGCAATTGGCCCACGCGTGGCACCCAGTGGGTCCAATACGATTGGAGTCAGCCGATCAGCACCGATCGGGTCGAAGTCTACTGGTGGGATGACAACCGGGGCGTCCGTTTGCCTCGAGCGTGCCGATTGCTGACCTGGGACGGTCAAGCGTTTGTGCCGGTGCCAAACGCTTCGGGCTTGGGGATCGCTGCCGACCGGTTCAATACGACGACGTTCGATTCGGTTGAAACGAGTCGACTGCGGCTGGAGATCGACGGGGAGGGCACCTTTTCGACAGGCATCTTGCAGTGGAAGGTCTATGATTCGGGTCGTTCGCCCGAATTTCCGCCTCGGGTCTCGGCCGGTGTGGATCGGATCGTTGTGCAGGGCGGGCGGACCTATCTGAGCGGCCAGATCCACACGCTCGACCCCCGCCGCACAGTGCCGGCGGTGTGGAGCAAGCGATCGGGCCCCGGCGCGGTGACTTTCGAGAATCCTAACGATCCGACGACAACCGCCACGATGGAGACCGAGGGTCGGTACGTTTTGGAATTGACGGCGGGTACTTCTCCGCTGACCGCGTCTTCCGCACTGACGGTCCAGGTCGTCCCGGGTCCGCCCGAGACGCATCTGTTGCCCGTCGATACGACCGCTTACCGGATCGATAGCCCCTTGTGGAATGATCGCGCCAAGGCGTTGATCGTCCATTGGATCCCGCACTGCATCCGCAAGATCTCCGATCCTGATCTGCGCGAGGGCGGCATCAACAACTTTATCGATGCTGCGAATAAATTGGCCGGCAAGCCTGCGGGAGGGCACCGCGGGTATGTCTTTTCCAACGCCTGGGTGCTGAATACCATCGAATCGATGTGTGTGGCGCTGATGATCGATCCACAGGACGACCCGCAGATCATCCAGGCTCAACAGTTCATGCGGACGACCTTAGAGGACTGGATTCCCAAGGTTTTGGCCGCGCAAGAGCCGGACGGCTACCTGCAGACAGCCTTTACGTTGAGCGGTCGGCCTCGCTGGACGCCCCGTCATCGAGCGGACCACGAAGGCTACGTGGCGGGCTATTTTCTGGAAGCCGCCATCGCTCATCACACGCTGACCGACGGCCAGGACCTGCGGCTGTACGATGCGGCCAAGAAACTGGCCGATTGCTGGGAGGACCATCTGGGTCCGCCGCCGAAAAAGGCCTGGTATGACGAACACCAGGGCATGGAGATCGCGTTGGTGCGATTCGGTCGTTACGTCAACCAGATCGAAGGACAAGGCGCTGGCGATCGTTATATTCAACTGGCCAAATTCCTGCTGGACAACCGCGACGGAGGCCATTCGTACGACCAGAGCCACGTTCCTGTCCAACAGCAGTACGAGGCGGTGGGGCATGCGGTCCGCGCATCGTATTCGTACGCGGCAATGGCCGATGTGGCGATGGAGACGGGCGATATCGACTATCAAAGCGCGGTGCTCAGCCTGTGGGACAATATCGTCAATCGAAAGTACTACGTCACCGGGGGGATCGGCAGCGGCGAGACGTCCGAGGGCTTCGGTCCGGATTACTCGCTGCGTCACAACGCGTACTGCGAATCCTGTTCCAGTTGCGGGCTGCTCTTCTTCCAGCACAAGCTGAACCTGGCGTATCACGATGCGAGATTCGTCGACCTGTACGAAGAGACTCTGTACAACGCGCTGCTGGGATCGATCGACTTGGAAGGCAAGAACTTCTATTACCAGAACCCTCTGGAGACCAGCGGCCCGCGTTACGACTGGCATGGGTGTCCGTGCTGCATCGGCAATATCCCGCGTGTGTTGCTGATGTTGCCCACGTGGATGTACGCTCGAGACGATCAAGGCATCTACGTCCAACTGTTCATCGGCAGCACGGTGACGATCGACGACGTGGCCGGAACGCAGGTCCGGCTGGTCCAGATCACGGATCATCCCCGTAGCGGCCAGGTGGCGATCGAGGTGCATCCGGCCGAGGCGACGGCGTTTCGCATGCATCTTCGCGTCCCGCACCGCAGCGTCAGCGATCTGTACACGGCTGTTCCGGCGACGGACACGATCCCTCGTATTTCCGTGAACGGTTCCCCGATCGAACCGCCGATCATCAACGGTTACGCGGTCATCACGCGAACCTGGCAGGCGGGGGACCGGATCGAGCTGCAGTTGCCCATGCCGATCCAACGGATCGAGGCCAGTCCCCAAGTGGCTGCGACAGTCGGTCAGGTGGCTCTACGTCGCGGCCCACTGATCTACTGCATCGAGGCAGCGGACCAGCCACTGGATAAGACCCTGGAACCGCAGACGCCCTTGTCGGCCCATTGGCGAGCCGATCTGTTGGGCGGTGTCACCACGTTGAACGGGCTCTGGTCGGATGGTTCGGCTCTGCAGGCGATCCCTTACTACGCCCGTGCCAACCGCAGCCAATCTTCACCCGGCGGTGATGAAGAAAACGATTCCCGCCGTCGCGGTTCGCCCGGCGTCCGCAGCTCGGTGTGGATCCGACAGCCGTAAGAAATGCCGGCTGGACGGCGAAAACTCCGCCGCTTGCGGACGAGCCCGCGGCGGATGGTGAATTTCCCGTAAGTCGATCGCCGCGCTCTCCCGGCAGGCAATCGTTGGGCACGCGTTCCGACCTAAGCACCGTTCGAGAAATAACTGACGCACTTTCTGCCCCCTCACCCTGCCCTCTCCCAGGAGGGGCGAGGGGACATTGGACAGTTATTTCTCGAACGGTGCTAAGGATCATGGATTGGGCTCGGTCCCTTGATTCGAGGACGGATTCAAAACAGCCGCTTCGAACACGTCGACCTCTTGAATCGAGCCGTCGGGATGGAAACGCATGGGCGAGATGCAGGTTTCGCGTTGGTAGCCCGAGCCGTCGGGGATCGCAAACCGATGGTAGGCGATGAACCAGAGGTCTTTGCCGGGGACTTGGACCACCGAATGGTGCCCGGCGCCTCGGACCAAACCTTTGCCTTGCAGGATCGGATTCCGCTCCGCTTTCTGAAAGGGCCCCAGGGGCGAAGTCGCCGTGCCATAGGCGACGCTGTAACGCGGGTCGCGCGTGTCGTACTCCGACCACATCAGGTAATAGATCCCCTGGCGTTTGATCACAAAGGCACCTTCGTTGTAGCCGGGCGGCGTGATGCGTTGAACATCCTCTGGATCGAACGAAATCATGTCTTCGTTCAGTTTGACGACGTAGCAGTGGCCTTGGCCCCAGTACAGGTAGGCCGAATCATCATCGTCCACAAAGACCATCGGGTCGATCGTCTGGCCCGGCCAGCGACCGGCGGGCACCAACGGTTTACCAAGCGGGTCGGTGAACGGGCCGTAAGGCGTATCGGCGACGGCGACACCGATATTTTGAGCGGCGGAGATGTAAAAATAGTACTTGCCATTGCGCGTCGCGATGGCCGGCGCCCAAGCCCGGCGATCCGCCCATTGGACGTCGACGCCCAGCCGCAGAATCACCCCGTGATTTTGCCAATGGATCAGATCCTTGGAGGACATGCAACTGAACGACGTGGAGGCCCAGCCTTCGCTGCCATCGGTGGTCGGATAAATGAAGTAGGTGTCGCCAAAGACGGCCAGATGCGGGTCGGCATGATAGCCCGGCAAGACCGGCGGAGGCGGCAGGGTTTGCCGCACTGCTATCAACTGGTCGGCCAGCTTTCGAGAGATCGTCAACACGGTCCCATGACGCTGACCATGGACCGGTCTGATCTGGTCGCTGATGTCCGTCCAGGTCTGCCAATCGGTCGTTCGCACAGCTCCATAGCGGCCTTGGGAGTAGAAGTCGATGTACATCACGTATCCATCGCCCACCCTCGCGATCGTGGGACCTTCGGCCCGCGCCACGGTCGCAGGCTGTTCCAACAACGTATACGGTCCGCGCGGATCGGAGGCGCTCGCCACATGGATCGGACCCCAGATGCCTTTGCCCTGCATGTCGCCTTCTTT